>SVLF01000134.1 GCA_015068085.1 Oscillospiraceae bacterium | reverse complement strand
TACTTCCAGTCCGTTAAGGGCGGCGGTCACGGAGACTATCGCCTTATTGTTCTTGCTCCGGAATCCGTTCAGGAAATGGCAGATATGACGGCTCTCGCATTTGAGCTTGCAGAAAAGTACCGTATGCCGTCCATGCTCCTTGCAGACGGAACGATGGGACAGATGATGGAACCGGTTGAGCTTCCTGAGGAAAAGGTAAACACAATCGAAAAGCCCTGGGCTGTTACCGGCACAGAAGGCAAGAGAAAGCACAACATCATCAATTCTCTTTACTTAAAGCCGGAAGAGCTTGAGCAGAAGAACATCGAGCGTTATGAGAGATATAAGGTAATCGAAGAGACCGAAACAAGATACGAAAGCTTTATGATGGATGATGCGGAATATTGCGTTGTAGCATTTGGCATTGCTGCGCGTGTTGCAAAGAACGCAGTTGTTGCCGCACGTAAAAACGGCGTTAAGGTCGGTATGATCCGTCCGATTACGCTCTGGCCGTTCCCGAAGGCTCCGCTTGCGGAAGCTGCAAAGACGGTAAAGGCATTTATCAGCGTTGAGCTTTCAATGGGACAGATGATTGAGGATATCCGCCTTGCAACGGAATGTGCAAAGCCGGTTTATCTCTGCAACCGCGTAGGCGGTATGATTCCGTCTCCGGAAGAAGTTTTAGCAAAGATTGAAGAAGTCAAGGGAGGTTGCAAATAATGGCAGTAGTATTTCAGAAACCGAAGGCTTTAACGGATGCACCGCTTCATTACTGCCCGGGTTGCACCCACGGTATAATTCACCGCCTTGTTGCGGAGGCAATTGACGCACTTGGCGTAGAGGGCAAGGCAATCGGTGTTGCACCGGTTGGATGCTCCGTTATGGCATATGATTATTTTTCATGTGATATGGTTGAGGCGGCTCACGGACGTGCTCCGGCTGTTGCAACGGGACTTAAGCGCGCGTTCCCCGAAAATGTTATCTTTACATATCAGGGCGACGGTGACCTCGCATCAATCGGTATGGCAGAAACCGTTCACGCGGCGGCAAGAAACGAAAACATCACTGTTATCTTCGTAAACAATGCAATTTACGGTATGACCGGCGGTCAGATGGCTCCGACAACACTTCCCGGTCAGGTAACGCAGACCTCTCCGTACGGCAGAGATGTCAAAACTGCAGGATATCCGATAAAGGTAAGCGAAATGCTTTCCACTCTTGACGGTCCCGAGTATATCGAGCGCGTTGCCGTAAACAGCGTAAAGAATGTTAAGGCAGCAGGTAAGGCTATTCTCAAGGCATTCAAGAACCAGGTTGAAGGCAAGGGATTTTCTCTTATCGAGGTTGTTTCCACCTGCCCGACAAACTGGGGACTTACTCCGAATGACGCACTTAAGTGGGTTGACGAGAATATGATTCCGTACTATCCGCTCGGCGTTTACAAGGACAAGAGCGCACAGAAGGAGGAGAAATAACCATGACAACACAGATTCTTTTAGCCGGCTTCGGCGGTCAGGGTATCCTCTTTGCGGGAAAGTTTCTCGCATATAAGGGACTTCTTGAGGGAAAACAGCTCAGCTGGCTTCCGTCTTACGGTCCGGAGATGCGCGGCGGAACAGCAAACTGCAGCGTTATCCTCTCGGATGAACCGGTCGGCTCACCGATTGTTTCAAATCCCGATGTTCTTGTTGCAATGAACCTTCCGTCTCTTGATAAGTATGAGGACGCAGTTGTTCCCGGCGGAATAATTATTGTTGATTCTACCCTTATTGAACGCAAGGTAGAAAGAACAGATGTCAAGGTGTTCTATGTTCCGGCAACAAAGATGGCGCAGGAGATGGATGCACCGACGCTTGCAAATATGATTATCACGGGTAAGCTTATGAAGGAGTGCGGAATGCGCACGGACGATATAGAGGATTCTCTTAAGAAAGTCGTTTCCGCAAAGCGTGCAAATCTTTTAGAGGTAAACCTCAAGGCAATCAACGCCGGAATGGAATATAACGGTTAAAAAATCCGCGCGGTGCAAAAGCACCGCGCGGACTAATATTATTCATTCAAAACTTTATTTCTTCCGCGGTGCGGTAGTCCTTCGGGCTCATTTTATAGTTTTCTTTAAAATGGCGGTTGAAGGAGGAAAGCGTGTTGTATCCGACGTCAAATGCAATGTCGGATATTTTTCTGTCCGTGCGGCGGAGAAGAACGCTTGCCATACGAAGCCTCATAACAAGAAGATAGCGAAGGGGAGTCATTCCCGTAACCGTAACAAAGCGGCGGCGGAAATGCGTGAGGCTCATACTGCAGAGAGATGCAAGCGTTTCAACCTCTATGTTTTCCGGATAGTGCTGTGTGATATATTCAATTGCCGGATACACGGACGACAAACCGTCGCTGTATGTAAAGAAGGTGGGCGCGTCTGCATTGAGCCTGCGTGCGCGTATGAGAAGAACGTCAAGCAACGCCGATGTTGCAAAGCTATAGCCGTCCGTGCGGGAGCTAAGCTCATCTGCAACCAGATGCAGAAGCTGTTCCATAGCCTTGTCGTATACGATATTCGGAACGATATCTTCAGTCGGGAATGTCGTGATTTTTGGGTCAAAGGCAAGGAACAGCCACAGGCTCGGATGTGTATCAAGGCTCTGTGCAAAATGCGGAGTTCCCGGCGGAATAATCGAAACGTTGCCTTGCGCAAACGGAATCATTTTGTTCCCCATAAAGAAGATGCCCTGTCCCTCAAGGCATAAGCCGAATTCAAAATGGTTGTGAAATTGCATATCCTCAACCGTTTTGTATTTTTTTTCGCATGTATAGTGAACTGCGGGAAAATCTTCGGGAAAGTCGATGACATTCAGTCTTCCCAGCAAAATATTATCTTTGGTGTTCACAGATTCATCACCTCGCCTATAATTTTAACACACCTTATGCTGTAAGTAAAGAGCTTTTTGGCGTTTTTTGCACAGAAAAAAGTCTTTTCGGCATAGATTTTTCTCAAAAAGAGTGGTATTATTTATAGTAATAAGGTATGTCCCACCAAAAGAGAAAAGGAGAAATACCTCTATGGAATTGAAAATAATCAACAAAAACGGAGATGTGCTGTTTTCGGAAAACGCAAAGGAAATAGACGTTGTTTACGACGGCGTTTACGAAGAGGGCACAAAGATATGCATCTCAGCCCCGCTTTGCGAATTTATCAAAATTCAGCTTGATTCAACGCTCGGCGATGCGATTATATACAACCCGCAGGGCAGGCTGGAGTATGAAATTCCGTTCGGAAACTTGCGCAAGATGTATTCGGAATATTCCTTTGTCGGACGCGGCCACAAAATTCAGGTAAGTGAGCCGACGGAAGAGGAGATTTACGGAACGCGCAATATCGCGCTTAATCCGTATGATGTCCGTGGACAGAAGAAATATTTCCCGCATGCATCTGCAAATCTCGTAACGCGTGATAATCCGACGTTCTTTGAGCGAAATGCGATAGACGGTATGCGCGAAAATATCGGTCACGGACCGTATCCGTTCCACTCATGGGCGGGTGGCGCACGAGAGGATCTTGAATATAAGCTTGATT
>SVLF01000133.1 GCA_015068085.1 Oscillospiraceae bacterium | reverse complement strand
GTTCATCCTCTGTCAGTGGTGGTTCTCACACACGCGCAGAGTCAGCGTCCTCGGAACGTATAAGTGAGCGACACAGCGCAGAAAGAAGCAGTGTTCACAAGCGTCATGGATATATACAAGTGCCGGAGCGCTCCACAGCTCCGCAACAGAGCATAAAGCACGAATACCGTGACGGAAAGTATAACCCTGCAGCGGTTAATAAGAAGGGAAAGCGGACTGTGTATAAGAAGGAAACGGAAGTGCCGCAGTTCAGCCAACGCCGAAGCCGTAAGACTTTGAGAGGTGAACACAATGGAAAACGAGAGTAGAAAAAGTAGAAGCGGATATCAGAAAGCTACGCGCGGTGCGCAGATGATTAAGGGTGCGATAAAAGCCGGAAGTGGCATAGCATCGGGTAATTTTGTCGCTGTGGCGCAAGGCGTTGCGGAAGCGCTGTCACCAAAGGTAATTGCAATAATACTTGCAATCGCGCTCTTTCTCACGCTTTTGCCGATTATAATAATAAGCGCGATACCGCAGATGCTATTTAGCTGGGCAACAGTGGATGATGCAGAGTTGATTTCACGAAATCAACACGGAACGGAGCTTGCAGAGCATTATGATGTGGTATGTGAGGAATGGGGCGTAAACCCCGATATTCATTGGCTTATCGCAATAGAGTCAGTGGAAAACAAGCAGAATATAGAGGATATTTCTCTTCGTGATGTCGAGGATTCGGTGAGTAAAAGCTATGTGCGAGACCCGGAAAACGGTACTGTGTATTACAAATCGCCCGAAGAGATGATGCACGAGCGTGACTTCACCGATGAGGAAAAGAACTGGGCGGAGCTTATGTATAACACACTCAATGACCAGTATCTTGATCCGGACGGTGAGTTTGCCGATGTGGGAGGGCTCGGAAGTTATGAGGATGTAACGCTCGGAGAGGCGGGGCAAACTGAGGTTGTATACTTTAATCAGCTCGACTCACGCTGGGCAAATGAGATGTACGGCCGTTCCGGTACAATTGGTTCGTCTGGTTGCGGACCGACAGCACTTGCTATTGCAGTATCAACGCTCACAGAAAAGGCGGTAGAGCCGCCGGAGGTTTGCGAGTGGTCAGAGGATAACGGATACAGATGCGAAGGCAACGGAAGCTATCATTCGCTTATTCCAAACGGTGCAAAACATTACGGACTGAAGGTTGAAAAGCTCGGGAGCTCAAGCGAGGAAGAACTGCGTGAACATCTGTCTTCGGGAAAGCTTGTTATTGCGATTATGTCAAAGGGGCACTTTACATCAAGCGGACACTTTATTGTACTGCGCGGTATAACAGAAGATGGTAAAGTTCTTGTCGCAGATCCTGCAAGCTATAAGAAAAGTCAGCAGGAATGGGATATGTCCATAATCCTCAATGAAGCCCGCGGCGATGCAGGAGCCGGCGGTCCGTTCTGGAGTGTTGCGAGGTGATATAAAATGCCAAAATTCGAGTTTTATATCGAGTTTGTAAAAAATATTTTTACGAAACAGCATATAAAAGTTGACTTTAATGTGTTTTGGTGGTATAATAACAACACTGGAGGTGGCGTTATTATGTTATGCCAATTTAGTTTTAAGAATTTTATGTCGTATAAGAATGAAACCGTTTTTGATTTTCAGGCGGCAAATTTGACAGAGCATGAGAACACCTTGATTGTCAATGATAAAGCATCGCCGCTTCTTCCTGTAAGTGTTGTTTACGGACCTAACGGTGGCGGAAAGACCAATTTAATCAGGGCATTATCTTGTTTGATAACAACAGTTGTTGCACCAATACACGAGCTTGGGAAAAATCGCTGTCCGTTGATTTTTCAGCACCGTATTACTCATGAGCCGTTTGTTTTTGACGGCATATCCAAGGATGAGCCAACTGAATTCAACATATACTTCAGAACAGGAGAGAATGAATACCGCTATTATATCGCACTGACAAAGGAACAGATTGTTTCTGAATGCCTTTATCGCAAAACTATAGGTGGAAAAAAGCCTGCCATGATTTTTGAAAGAGAAGGCGAAGAAATAGACCTTGGTGCAAGTCTTTCAAAGACTGATGTTAATAAAGACGTAAATCCCAAAATGCCTTATCTGTCATTTATTGCCATCACATATAATTTCCCCAAAATTGTTGAGGTTCAGAAATGGTTTGAAGCGTGCATAATCAGAAATTATGCAAACCCGATTGTTGAACGCGATATAATCTTATCTAAGGATGAGACGTTCAAAGACAACTTTATACATTCATTAAATGATATGGGTATAGATATTACTGATTATAAGCTCAATAAAGAAGACGATGAGTTTTTATTGCAGAGAACAGTCAGCGAAGAAAAGTTTTATTTATCGTTTGAAAAAGAGTCAGACGGAACAAAGAAGATATTTGCATCTCTCCCGATTTTGATGATAGCTTTAAAAGAAGGACGCTTGGTTATTGTTGATGAGCTCGATGCAAAACTGCATCCGAAGTTGTTGCGTTATATCATTTCGTTGTTCACAAACCGAGATATAAACAAAAAGGGAGCACAGCTTATATTCACATCTCATGATATGTCAACAATGCGAAATGATGTTTTCAGGCGTGATGAAATATGGTTTGCCGCTCTTGATGACGAACACAGCAGTGAACTTTATTCGCTATATGACATCCGTAAGGAGGATGGTAAACGTATCAATCACACTGCATCATACGATAAGCAGTATCTAGAGGGCAGATATGGTGCGGATCCGTATTTGCAGACGATGCTTAATTGGGAGGAACGCTTATGAGCTTACGGCCTGATAAAAAATCCGATCTTGATAAGCAGTGGATGATCAGACGAGTGGGAAAAACCAAACAAATCCATCCGGAATACCATTTAATTGTTACCGAAGGGATAAAAACGGAGCCGAAATATTTCGGTGCGGTAAGGAATCGCATCAACAGTAAATACAGAGAAAGAATTCAGTTGGAAGTAGTTGGTGCCGGTGATAATACGGTAGGAATTTTTGAACGTGCGAAAGCCTTGGCTGAAGCAAACCTTAACGGATATAAGCACGTGTGGATTGTTTACGACACAGATGATTTTCCGAAAGAGAAGATAAATCTCGTCGCAGAACTTTGTCAAAACAACAGCACGCAGAGCAGACAATATCATGCGATATGGTCGAATCAGTGCATAGAATTATGGTTTTTGCTGCATTTCAGTTTTATGCACTCGGATTTGCACAGAACCGAGTATTTCCCCAAATTGACAGAATGTTTGAGCATCATATCGAAAGGCAAATACACAAAGAACCGTGATGACATATTTGATGTTCTTGAACCTTATCTTGATGCTGCTATCGCAAATGCAAAGGCATTAAACGAAATCAATAAGGATAAGACACCTGCTGAATCGGCACCGGGTACAAAAGTATATGAGCTTATGGAAAAATTAAAACCATACATTCGGTAATCAAATAAACTTTAAAGGACTTGTTTTACAAAAAAAGTAATGCAAGTCTTTTTTGTGGTGCGCTCGGCATGCGTAATAACTTGGCGGTGAAAGTCCGCTACAGGCTTGG
>SVLF01000052.1 GCA_015068085.1 Oscillospiraceae bacterium | reverse complement strand
TTTTTGTTTTTAAACTCTTCGACCTTAAACGCAGGAAAATTTTAAATAATTTAAATGCGAAGGACGAAGCAAGGCTGACGCCTTGCAAGGACGACAAGTTTAAAGTATAAAAATTTAACAAGTTTAAGGCTTAAGGATTCCATCGTTCCTCGGCTTATCCGCTTGGCGCGAAAGGCGGCATTTCGATTCCGGAACGTTGTCCGGTTCTCCACCACTTTATCGTAGGGTTCGGCGCTTGCCATTGAGACCGCACGCATTCCTTTTCTATTATAGCGGAGAGGGAGTCCTCTCCGCTATAGGTGTGTTATTCTGCTTATTTTGCGTATTCGCCGTCGGTGATGAGGGTGTATGCATCAACACCGCTCTTAAGGATTGCATAACCAACGTATGTTCCCGGCTTATCTGCAGTAACCGTGAACTGGCTGTCCTTTGTTGTCATTGCAATTTTGGTTGTGTTCTCTTCGCTGTCGGTGAACATAATGCCTTTTTCAACTGCGCTGTCAAGACCAATAAACTCTGCCATAACGCCGGTTACGCCGGTATCTATATCGAAGCTGTCGATGATGATTTTCATATTGCTTCCGGTGTAGTAGTGGTCTTCATACACTGCTTCTACCGTGCAGTCCTCCCAAGCGTGGAAGGTGTAAGACTCATCAATGCTTACGATTTCATCGTTCTTCTTCCAGCACTTGAAGGTGCCTTTTCCGCTTGCCGTGCAGGTGACCTTTTCACCATAAGCATATTTTCCTGTCTTATCAAGTGTGCAGTTATCGCCCGCAGTTATTGTGATATTCGCTGTCGGTGCCGCAGCTGCATACTCTGCAACATAGATGTTGCCGCCGCAGTGCTTCCATTCCTTTGCAGTTCCAAGACCGGGGATTGACGGATAAGCGGGAGCATTTGCCTGCTTTGCAATAAGCTGACCGTTGAGGTTGTAATATTCGTTTGTGTTATCCATGATATCGCCTTCGTATACTGCGATAAGGTAGTTTCTGCCGTTTTCTGCCGGAACATAGTTGTTAATGACATTTTCGAAAGAAATTATTTTCTTCTGTGTGTCCATTCCCTTTGCCCAGTAAAGGAAAGGCTTATCATCGCTGTTCTTTTCCGGTGCAGTGAGAGTGAATGTACCGTTACCGTTGTCATCTGCTTCAAATATTTTACCGGTAAAGTCTGTGCCCGTTACAGTCGGTGCGACGTAAGAAGGTGTTATATTTTCCTTAGCTGATTCCTGAATAAATGCACCTGTGAGGGCTTCGTCTTGTTTAACAACCTTAACTGTCTTTGTTATTGTATTGCATCCCTCAACTGCAGAAGCGCTTGTTGCGATAATAGTTGCAGTACCTGCTTCCTTTGCAGTTACAGTATCTCCGGCAATTTCAACAGCGTCGCCTTCGACGGAATAGGTGAAATCAGAAATTTCAGCACCCGTAGATGAGAGGTAACCTATTGCAGAAACCGTTGCAGTATCGTCGATTTCAAGCGTATCGGAAACACCGCTGATCTTTCCACCCATGATTGCGTTGCCGGTTCCCGTTCCGTTTTCGGTGAGGGTGAGGGAATATAAACATATATTAGTGGTTGTCGTTCCTGTAGTAATTATCGGATCGAACACAAAATAATGCTCACCTGCAGTGAGGGGCATTGTTTGATCAAACAATGCTGTTTGCCTGTCCGAAGTACCAGTCTTTAAGTTCTCGGTGTTTACGAGATTCTGCTCATTATTAATTCCGGCGAGTATCTTTTCTCTTATCGTATCTCCTGCAAAAGCCACGCTCTCTGTTGTAAAGATATACGCATTAACGGCGCTTTTCTTTTTGCTAGTCAAATTTCCAACAGCGCTTACATCTGTAGAAAGAGCATATGTTCCGGTTTTCGGAACGTACAACTTAAATGCAATCCACCAAGCCGTAGTATTGGTTGTTTTATTACTGGCAACCTGAAAACAATAGTTATCTAAATTTAGTCTTACCCCAGTGTCTTTGTCTCTTGCAATACCAGCATTATCATTATATGAGTCTTCCGCATACTCCCAAAAACCTTTTGTGGCGTCATAGGTAAAAACGGCAGGATCAAGTATTAGCCCTCTTGTCGTATCTTCCACCAATTCACTATTGGCACTATTGATTTTTTCTTCATCAGTAAAATCATACACAACCTTGATTCCGGTTTCCGCATCTGCTGCGAATACGGCGGGGATGAGAGAAATGAGCATTGCTGTTGCGAGGATAATTGATAAAAATTTTTTCATTGTCTTTTACCTCCAAATATTTCTTTTTTTATATTAACACAAATGTGTTGATACGGTTATTAGCCTGCCCCAGGGGGATTCCTCAAAGGGAACTTTGCTCAGTTCCCTTTAAAACCCTCCACGCTTTTGCCGCTCGGCATCCCCCCAAGTCATCCTGAGCGGAGGGCGAATGCCCGCAGTCGAACTTGAGCGACAGCGAAAGCGCGCGTATGCGCGGGATCTTGTTTTGCTTCTGCTATCTTAGAGATCCCGCCCTTGCGGGCGCCTGCACAGATGCAAGCATCTGCTCCGGTTCGACTCCACTTCGTTCCGCTCAGGATGACACAAGAGGAAACGAACGCTTGTGCTTATAGGCGGCATTACTAAACAAGAACGTTTTAGGTTTCCGTGGGGTATGCAGCCCCCACACGCCCTATTCCACGTACTGCTTTCCGTCGTTGCGTGCGGAGGGGTTAAAAGGGGAGGTTTCCTTGCGCCTCGTCAAGACTCGCCTTTTTTGCTCGTTCTTGCTTTTCGCAAGAAGCTTCGCTTTATTGGCGGTCTCTCCTCTTTCCCACAAAGCAGGCTTTGCGGGAGCCCTGTATTTTATGGCGCACGAGTTCTCCCCTTTTTCGCGTTCTTTGCTTACTTTCTTGGCGAAACAAGAAAGTAAGAACCACTTCGGGAATTTGCCGAAAAGCGAAGAAGAAATCCCTCCACCGCCATCCGGCGGTCCCCCTCCCTTTAGGCAAGGGAGGCTTTATAATCTAATATCCGCTTGATAAGCACCGCGACCTCTGCGCGTGTGGTGTAGTCCGTCGGTGCGATGCGTCCGCTCTTGCCGTTCACAAGTCCTGCACCGATGAGGGCAGAAACCGCTTCCTTTGCGTAGTCAGCAACGGTGGTGAAGTCGTGGTATTGCGAGGGTGAAATCCCTCCACCGTCATTCGACGGTCCCCCTCCCTTTAGGGCAAGGGAGGCTGTCAATGCCCGGTAGACGATTACCATCATATCCTGGCGGGTGATGGTGTTTCGCGGGGCGAATTTGTTATCACCGATGCCGTTTACGATTCCTGTGTTGCGTGCAACTGCAAGCTCTTTTGCGAAGTAATCGTTTACCGATACGTCTGCAAAGTTCTCGGTGTTCGAGCTTTCAAGCTCAAATGCACGAACGAGCAGGGACGCGAAGTCTGCACGGGTTATATTTTTTGCCGGTGAATACGTGTCAGATGTTGTTCCTCTTATTATTCCATCGTCCGCGAGTGTGTTTATCGCGTCCGCTGCCCATGCGTGGTTATCAAGGTCTGTGAAACGGATGATATCCGTTTCACCGGAGGCCTCCGGTGATTTTTCGGTATTATCGGATTGTGTGGAATCCTCATCCTGCGGGACGTCGGAACCGCCGTCCCCTACATCAGTTTGGTCAGAAGAATTTCCGGTTTCCGGTGTGGCACCGCCGCCACCGCCTCCACCGCCGGCGGTTCCTTCATTTCCGGTGCTTTCTTCCTTCTTGTTTGAAGAGCTGCCTGTTGTTGAGCCGTAAACGGTTACGGTAAAACGAACTGTGCTCTCAAGAAGTCCGTCCGATGCAGTTATTGCAACGTGGTTTTCACCGATCTGAGATGCATCCGGCTTCCACGTGACGGACATTTTATCCTGATTTATGCTCATGCCGCGCGGAAGCGTTGTTCCCCGAAGCTCCTGTACCTCGCGCCCGTCGGCACACAGAACACTAATCGGAATTGTTATTGAGCTTCCCGCTGAGACCGTTGCATTTACTACCGGCTCTATCACGGGTGCCGAGGTTTCGTATGCGGTCAGCGCGATACGCGCTTTCTGATGCTCTTCGATGTTGCATTTATATCCCTTTGAGAAATCGAAGGCATCTACATAACCGCGCACGGTTGTGACATCGCCTATATCAAGGCGCAAGGTGTTGCCAGAAAGCTCAGCACTCTTTATCCAATAGTCGCCGTTCTGAACACCGTCGTTTGCTATATCAAGAAGCTTTCCGGAAAGTGCGGAGGTATCAAGCTTTGATGCATCAATGCTGTCCGAAAGCTCAATTTCGATGAAGTTTTCAAACTCAGGCTCACGCGTGAAGTCTTTTACTTTTCCTTCAATTGCCGCGTTTTCCATTGCCGTTTCGCCTATCTTTGTTCCGTCAAGGAGATAGCTACGGAGATACGTTTTGTGCTCGTCATCCGAAACGGTGTAAACTCCCACAAATCCGCAGAAGTCAAACAAATCATCAACGCGGTATGTCTCTTTATCGTTTGCGGAATATACAACATAGTCAACCCTGCCGCTTTCAAGCGTCACCTTAACTGCCGCAACGGTATCGGCGCTTCGGATAGGACTTCCGTCCGCCTTTGTGACCTTCGCACGCTCGAGAGACTTTATGTTGCTCTGCCCGATATACGGTTCAAGAACGGTGGTAAAGAGCGTATCCATATTCTTTCCGCTTCGGCGTGCAAGCAGGTATCGGTACGTCGGCGGGTTTCCGCCTCTTTCAGGTGCCTCGCCGTCTGCAAGCGCAACCTCTGAAAGCTCGAAATCGTTAAGCTGAGTTACGCGCAGATGCCAGTCGCGTTCTGTGAATTTATAAGGACGCATCTTTTCAATATCGAAATCAACGGTAAAGCTTCCCGTTCCGGGGTTCTGCGCGCGTTCCACATTTTTAAGGTAGTTATATCCCGAATCGTGGGATGCGGAATATGTATCATCACCGTAAGGTACGTTCATTCCTGCATATGTTCCTGTGCTCTGCACCTGCATATCAAGGCTCGACTCCGCTTCTCTGCTCTGTGCGTGGAAGCTGTACACATGCTCATCGCCGCCGATAATGCGGAAGAAGTCGAGCGCGTAGGAAACGGTGTCATCCACGTCGACGGAGACTACCGTTCTTCTGTAGGTATCAACATCCGTATTATACGCTTCAGGTGCATCCACATCTACGACCTTAACCTCGCCGGAGTCGTCAAAGTGCATTACGTTGCCGGATTCGACTGTTCTTCTCTGCCGTTTGTCATTTACGACAACGGTGTTGTGAGAAACGGTTCCCGATACCCAATGGTCACGGATTTTTCCGCCCTGCGCACCGGTGTCTGATGGGTAACCCAGATCCGGAGAAAGGTTCATTCCGAACGCATCAATACCAAGCTGCAGGGTATCATAGTGTCTGTGTGAGGTTGCTCCGTGCCCGAAATACAGCCAGAGCGCGCGGGTGGTGATATCAAGATTCGATGATGCTGTTTTTCCTCTGAAGTCCACACCGTCCTGAAGCGTTGCAAGCCCGAAGCCCGTGCGGATATCGCTCTTTACAAGCTCGTATTCTCCATGCTCACGGATAATATCCTCTATCTGCTTCTGCATATATTCCGGGTCTTTGGTGAATATGTCAAAGTGCAGGCCGTCTGTGCTGTTGCCGTTGTTAAGATAAAGAATCTGCGAATACAAAATGCGCTGCTGCTCTTTAAATTCCTCCGATGCATTCCAGCTGTCAACCGATTCAAGCGCCGCAAGGAAGAGATCGGAATTGAAGCTTATGCCTATGCCTCCCGGACTTCCGTTATCAGCAAGGTTTATTCGGCGTATTCCGGCAACGATACCTCCCGTTTCCATCGGAAGCATCTTAATAAACTTAGGATGCGTGGCAAGGTTATATTCCTCGGGGACATTATCATAAAGCGCAAGGTTTTTTACGGTTGCGAGAATGTCTCTCGGCCAGCCGTCGTTGTAGCCGAAGGAGGATTCGTCTCCATAGCCGTCGCGGTCAACGGTGTTCATAAGCTCGGCAAAAACATCTCCGCCGCTGCAAACGCCGTTTTTAACTCCGCCCGATTGCATCGTAAACCGTATCATCTCGCTTGTGAGCGGCTCGGTGTCATAAACCACGGCAACCTTCGTAAGCGCGTTCTGCTTCATACCGAAGTTTCCGTTAATCTGCGCGGTCTTGACCGCCGAATACATCTCTTCAAGAAGGTTCTTTTCGATATTTTGGCGAAGAGTTTCGCTCGTCACGCTCTTCTCTTCGTTTTCACCTTCAACAAGCTTTTCATCATAGCTGTATTTTTCTGCCTTTTCGGTGAGGAAGCTTATAACAGCCGGGTCATCGTACATCGGGAAGAACGCATCATACGCCGTTGCAAAATTTCCTGCTATTCTGCTGGAATCCCATATCGCACCGAGGATTTTTCCGGTATTTCCGCCCGAATTATGATATCTGTCAAACGGGAAGCTCGGATCAACAAATGCATCAATGCTGTAGTCCGGGAAGAAATCTGCGATTCTGTCAAGCAAAACCGCGCCCGCTCTTCCGTATTTTGCATCGCCTGTGTATACATACGCATCACGCAGGCTTTTGATTGCGTCCATAATAACATCTGTTCCGAGCTTCGGTGACGACGGATGCAGCCAGACCGAGAGGTGGTTTGCAACAGCAACATAGGTATGAACCTCGGGAAGCCCGTTCAGATATTTTCTTCCAGTGTCATAACCAAAGCCGTCATCAACGCCCCATTTTGTTCCGTCAATCGTATCTCCTGTCAGCGGGTCCTTGTTATAAAGCTCGCTTGAGGGATTGTAAAGCTCCGGATAAAGCGTGTTTTTGAGATAGTCAACCTCTCCGTTTGTCTCTATGCGTAGCTTTTCGTTTCTCTCGTGTGCAAGATTGACGTCATATTCGCCGTGTTCGTTTTTGCCAAGCTCATAAAGCTTTGCAAAGTCGTTACTCGGGAAAAGGCGCTTACAGTCCGGGCACTGAATCTTCCACGGACGGTTCAGCGCATCAACCGCCCACGGATATGAGCCGTATTTCTGCAGGTTTGCTCCGCAGTAGCGACAGATGCGGATGTTGGGGTCTGAACCATAGCCGACATGATAGCTTCGCGGAATGCCCTGAGACGGGATCATTTCATAAAGCGCATCTACGTGTGAAAGATATTTATCTGCAGCCTTTGTTGCCTCTTCCTTCGTATCCTTTGCCCATGAATATTTTTTAACATTCTCCTGTGCATTTTTCGTTCTGTCGGCGGTATAGTATGTGCTCTTCGTCTTTCCGTCACGAACGGAAACATTTAAAAAGCCCTCTTTTGTAACGCCGTCTATCGTAACTTTGGCGCTTATCGTTGCCGTTCCCTTGCCGTTCGGCGTCATATATCCGTCTTCATCAACAGAAACAACGGTATCGTCAGAGCTTGAGAACACAACGGTGTCGTCTTCGGTGAGCGGAATTTCCGCTCCGAGGTGGTTGAGCGCGGTGACCGCGATGCTGCCGCCTGCGGAATTTGGCTTCATTACCTGAGAATCGGAAGAGAGCTTAACGGATGAAAAACCTTCCGGGCTAATTTCAAGCTCTGTTTTTGCGGTAAAGCTTTCCCCGTTATAGCTCACATCAGCTGAAAGCTTTATCTTTCCTGCCTTTACTGCCGTTATACTGTTACCTGAAACAGTTGCCTCTCCGTCGCCGGAAACAGCAGCGGTGAAGTTCCTTTCCGCATTTGCAGCTCCGTCAAGGTCATTTCCGAATTTATATGTCATACCGCCGGCAAGGTCTGCCAGAACATCAAAGCCTATTGTTTCGCCCACTGCAAAAGAGCTCTTTTCCGGAACAATGCGTACTCCCGTTGCCGCCGGTTCTTCGCCGAGCCATTGTATCGAAAAGCTTATCGGGTAAAGATAGCCTTTTGTCTGTGCGCGGAGCGTAAGCGTCCGCGTTCCCTTTTCAAGATAAACGGGATTGAGCTTTTCAGCAACATTAAGGTCAAGAGCATCTCCGCCGGATTTGAAATTGCAGTAGCCCGCATATTCACCCTCAATATATAGCTTTGCATCCTGACCTGTTGCCACACGTCTTCCCTCAAGGATAGGCTGATACCAGCCGGAGTGGTCAACAACAAAGTCGATTGCAAGGTCTGAATTTACAGTATTATCCGCAGCCGGTGCGCTGAACTGGATTGAAGTCGCAAGACAACGTATAGATTTGTAGTTTCCGCCGAGCGCTTCTTTAACGCGCGTCGGTGCAGTTTTGTCACGGTTGACACACCAGCCGTCAGCTTCAAGCGTCGGTCGAAGCGCTGAAAAGCTTCCGGTTGTTGAGCGGAAATCCCAGTGCTTGTTCTTTGGATTTTCGCCCGTTACCTCAATCTCAAACGGAGCACTTGTTACAGTTTCTCCCCCGCGTGATACGACTACCTGCACACGCGCTGTTCCCTCTGCTTTGCCGGTTACTGTTCCGTCTTCGGCAACCTCAAGAATGCCGGCATCTGCCGCATCACAAAGAGAAAACTTAACCTCCGCGTCAGATAAATCTGCTTCTTTTCCGCTCTCGTGCAAAACCGTTACGGAGAGCTTCTTTGAAAATCCCTTTTCTACGCTGTCGTCACCGGTTATCGCGGCACTGACAAGCGGGGTGCTGTCAGTTATTTTTATCTCAAAAGTTTTCTCTGTGCTGTAGGTTTCTGTTTTTGCAAGAACAGTGAAGCGCGCTGTTCCCGGCTGCTTTGCGGTGATTTTTCCGTTTTGGTCTATCTCAGCAAGCTTTGTATTGCTGCTTTCATAGTAAAGCGTTATTCCGTCGCCGTTATGCTCCGTGCTGTCGGTGTTAATGAATTTCACGGCAATATCTGCTTCGGTATCGACCGAAAGCGTCTCGGGATGCATTACCTCAATGCTCTCAAAAAGAACCTCAAGCCCCGATAAATCCAACGGTATGTGTCCGACTTGTGTTATGCCGTTGATCGTAATCTCGGCGAGAATTTCACATTTGCCGTTGCTGACAACCGTGATAACGCCGGTATCGGAAACCTTTGCGACTGTTTCGTTTGTTGAAGAATATTTCGCGGTTATCTTCTGATTATCATCACCCGAAACTATTGCGTTTCCGGTATTTGTAAGTGCCCGGAAGGATGTTTCAAACGTATCATACGTTTTCGGATTTTCAATCGGCTTTACAAGGCTAAAATCAACTGTTTCAAAGCTTACCTCATGAAGATGGAGATTTGCAATATAGAAATCGGCATTTTCATCGTCCATTGCCGTGAATTCCACGCGCGGGTCAACGGTTATTCCATCATACCCTTTCCAGTTAAGCCACACAGCAGGAACGGTAAACTGTGTCCAGTCCTGCGCTCCGCTTGTTCCTTCCCACGGATAATGGTTATAGTTTTTAAGTGATGCTGCTTTCGTGCCTGTAATAGTATAATAAAATAATTCTCCCTTTGCGCTCCTTATCTTATTTTTTATATTTTCACTTTTTATATAGCCTGTGTACTCATAGAGCTTATTCGGGTCGAGGTTCACAAGCCCGTTATGAGCAGTGCTTCCCGGGGCATAGTATCCGGTGTATCCCTGGATTCTCGCAAGGTTATTTTCTTTTGTTGATGTTATCGTATCTTCAAAGCTTATTTTTGCAAAGTTTGTAAACGCTGTTTTTGTAGGCGAAAGCTGATTTTCAAGAAGCGTATAAACAAAGTTATCTCTTTCTTCGTTTTTCGTCACATACCAAAGTGTATTCTTTGTCGAAACGCCCGGAACAGATCCGTCTCTCAAATACATACTGTTTTCAAACTGACCGTGGTCAACACCATGCCTTACAAGCAGATTTTCGCCAACAACAATGACATCAAATGTAAATTCTCTTTTCTCTTCGCCAAGCTCTGCAACGACATCCACACGCGTCTTGCCGATATTCTTTGCGGAGAAGATTCCGTTTTTCTCTGTTACGATGCTTTCGTCCTCAATATCATATGTATACTGAATTCCGTCACCGGGGTAATTTCCGCTTGCATCCGTTATTTTCACGGCAGCTTTTTCGCCTACCTGAATAAAGCCCTGCGGAAAATCAAAGGAAAGCTCGTTTGGAAGTGACTCTGCCTGTCCGCGTGATTTTACCGTAAGGGTTTGCGGTGCGCTCGTTTTTGAGTTCTTCTCCGTGCTTACCGTTACCGTAATATCGGTTGTTCCGGGAGCTACGGCGTATATATCGCCGGCAGAGCTTACCACCGCAACCGATTCATCCGAGCTTTCAAACGTAGCGGTAACGTTGTCAAGCAAAACGCTTCCGCCGAAATTATCCTTTGCGCTTACAATTGCATTTGTAAATTCACCCGGATAAAGCTCGCTCTTCTCAAGCGACACAGCTGCGCTTTCAAGCTCTATGTCCGCTGTGAGCGTCAGCTTGTTCAGATAGACATACGTTCCGTTAAGTGCTCCGGAGGAATTGCTTCTTGATGTTCCGGGGCTGAAAACAAAGTAATGCTTTCCCTTCTTAAGCTCTTTCTTTCCGAGAGAGAATGTCTCATTCTCTGTATCTGACTTAAACTTGTTGCTTGTCAGCTTGTTTTCCGGAATAATGCCGTCCTCTAATGTCGCTACATTGTTTTTGTCAAACAAATATACGTCAACATAGCTCAACTTACCATAGGCATAAGGAGTAGCATTTACCGAAAGAGCATAGTTTCCATCTTTCGGAACATCAATTTCAAAAGCAATCCAATATGCTTTATCTTCATCTTTATTGTCCGTTTTATCAGGATTTTGAGCCACAAGCGCAATCTCTCCGGTTTTCTTATAGGCTCTTATTCCTCCTGTACTCGAAGTAATATCGTCGTGCCCTTTGGAATTAGCCGCATATTGCCAAAGGTTATTGTTCGTAGCATAGGTCAATGAGTCATAGCGAATTGGCGGATCTTTTACCGGAAACTTGTCCTCAAAATCATACACAACCACATTGCCGTTCACACTGCTTTCCGCATATGAAAGCGGAAGCAATGACAAAAGCATCGAGCAAACAAGAATAATTGATAACAATCTTTTCATTTTACTTTTCCTCCTCATAATCGAAATTTCTCTATTTATATTATACATTACAATATAACCCCACGGCAACAAACAAAAATTGCATAAAAGTCCGAACAAAAAAGTCTTGAAAAATGGCGCGTTTTCCTGTATAATGAAGACAAAGGAAGGAGGATAAGCTATGAATGTTTTATTGCCCAAAATATCGTGTGTTTTGCCGAACATCTCAATGCACGCGTTCCCTGATTCAAAAAAAACATTCAAGGTAGATACCATCACGGACCACCGCATAAGCGAAGTGCATTTTCATGACTATACGCAGCTGTGGTATACCGTTTCCGGTTCGTATGTTCACACCATAAACGGTCACTGCACTACTCAAAACGCCGGTTCGCTTGCGATAGTTTATCCCTTTTCCGTTCATCAGATAAATTCCGTAAGCTCTGACCTTGAAAAAACTAAGGTCATTTCCGTCTCCTTCAAAAACGATGTTTTTGAGAAAAACATTTTACCTTTCTTCACGCCGTATTACGATTGCGCGCTCTTTGACAAAATGCATTTAAGCCCTTTTATCAATTTTAGCGGAAGCGACAAAGAACGGCTTGATGAGCTTTTCTCTGAGCTTCTTTACAAGCCCAAGAATGATTTTGAAGCATTTTCACAAAGTTTTTTTGCCAACATCGGAAATATTCTCGATTTGTGTATCAGAAAAATCAATATGCCGTACAGCGGTCAGAATTTAACTGCTTTGCAGGAGCGGTCATTACATATAGGAAAAACCATATCGTATATAACGAACAATTGCTTTGACAAGATAACGATTCCGGACGCCGCAAGATATGCCACAATGTCAAGAAGTATGTTTCTTGACTCTTTCCGGGAATTGAGCGGAACAACCTGCCACGAGTACCTTACCTCGGTCCGGCTCCGCAGGGTTGTCGGCAAGCTTCCGTATGAAAATAAAGCGATTTATGAGCTGGCAGACGAATGCGGTTTTTCAAGCAGCTCACATTTTCACAAGGTTTGTATGGAGACCTTCGGGATGTCACCGAAAGAACTGAAGCTATATATTAACTCCTACGACCAACAAACTTCAGAGCTTAAAAAAGCGCGGAGACTTGCACTAAGCTCTCTTGGGTTGGTATGACAACTGACAAAAAAGGAAACAAGCGTTTTAATACGCCTGTTTCCTTTTTCTTATAACTGTATACTGCGAAGCTCGAGGGATTCAAGCTCTACCACTTGTTCTTTATCACCGTTTATTATCTTCACTTTTACCGGCATATCGTAATCGGTATTGAGCAGATACATCTTATTGCCCTCATATACGCTGTAGCGTACACGGTCACTTCCGAGAACCTTTATGTCACATTCTCTTGCGCTTGCAGAAATTATCTCGCGGACTATTGCGCGGTATGTATAATACACTGCATGATTTCCCGGATAGTTTATGCTTGTAAAGAGCGTTGCAACGCCATCTCCGACTTTATTCTCTATAACTGCCGGGAAGTCAAACGGCTTTTCAACAAATCCGTCTGCAAGATATGCAATCGTCTCTCCGTCAAGCGGTGCGAGGTGGAGATAATCTGCATAACCCGCAGTGAACATCGCATCGCAACCGTTCTTTAAATATCTCGGGTATTTTACGCGCTCATCAAGAGAATCATAGCGGAACTTTACTCCGTTTACCGTTCTGCGTATTTCTCCGAAATGGCGGCTTCCGAAAAGCTCTTCTATCAGTTCATCGTCTATCGGCGTATATTTTCCGTCACGCTTTGTCTGCGTGTTGAGATGTGCCGCACTCATTACAAGGTGACCGCCGCGACGGACGTATTCTGTGAGTTTCTTCATATTCTCAGCTGTCATTGTATTCCAACCGAGGAAGATGAGATAGTCATATTTTGAAAGATGGTCAACATCTGCCTCAATCGGCACGACATCGTAAAGACCGTATGCCGGATATGCGGAGGTGTCATATTCGCCGTAGTTTTCAGGCTCTGCCCAAGTTCTCTTTTCATTGAGCTCAAAGAGCATCTTCCATGAGTATTCCGGATCACCGTAGCCCCATTCTTCGCGGTAGAACTGGTTATACAGACAGCTTCTTCCCCATTTACCCGCCCATCCGTCATAGAGACCGGAAACAAAACCGACCTTTACCTTTGGTCCGCCTGCCGGACGTTCGTCGTTCTTTATAAAATCGCTCATTTCGCGGAGAACACGCTTATAATTCTGGCAAACTTCTGAATTCTCATCAAGCTTCATGCCATATCCGTCTACTCCGGAATCACCGCTTTCAAGCATAAACATCTGCGAACCGGCAAGATATGCATATTTGTATGTAAGCTCAAGTCTCTTCATTTTAAGCGGGTCATCGTGGCGGAGTCCCCCATACCATTCGTGAGCAACAAATGTTCCCCAACGCTCGGAATCAAACGCTTTTGCAACTCCTCTGAAGAAAGAAACAAGAACATCCGGATTTCCCGGGCATATCTCAAGTATCGGAATATCAATTCCAGCCGCTGCATTATGCTTTGCAAATGCATTTGCCTCAACACAGAAGGTTTTTGGGGTGCCAAGCTTTTTGCTTATTTTTGTAAATTTCGACAAAACAGAAATAAATCCCTCATAAGCCGATTTCATATCATCGTATCTCTTAAGACGGAAGTTACGGAATCGGTCGATATATCTTGACATATCATAATCTTCAGCCTCGACGCGGTTTATCTCGTGATTTACGCCTTTACGGTCAACATAGTATCCCGGAAGCTTGCAGGCATACTGACTTCCCGATTCGCCGAAGAGCTCGCCGAGGTAATACTCACCCGCGACTTCACGCATTTTCGCAATAGTCTCTTCCGTAAGTCTGCACTCCATTCCCTCCGGCGGATGCTGGGTTACGTAGTTATGTATGAAGTAAATTTTGTTTTCTGCAAGGTATTTTGCCCATTCTATAAAATACTCCTGCGGAAAAGCTTCTCCGCGCGGGCGGAGTGAAGCAAAGTTAAAGCCATAATCTACACAGCGTTCTTTAATTTCTTCAATTATCTTTTCCGGAACAAAGCCGTGTTCTCCAATCTGAACACCGTTTAATATAATATCTCTTTCCATAAAGCAGCTTCCTTTCTTTTGTCAAAGTTTTTGGCTTCTTTGAGCTGTTATTTTAATTATACTGTATACTATTCTTTCATAGCAACAAACAAAAATTGCGTAAAAGTCCGATTCAGCATATTTGTACAATTTTCTGTTTTATAAAAAACATACAAAAAAGATAAACTGCGGCAATATAAATTTGTCGCAGTTGTTTTATCCTTTAAATTCAATGTTATTTTTTTCACATTTTTACCCTGTTTTTATTTGACAAGAGCGCGATATGGTTATATAATATAATGTATTATAATATTTTTTCAGCAAATTTTTTATCGGAGGTTTTTCATATGTTTGAAAATCGTGTCTACAATTTTTCCGCAGGTCCTTCCATGCTTCCCGAGCAGGTTCTTTGCCGCGCTCGCGATGAGATGTTGAATTACAACGGCTCCGGTATGTCAGTTATGGAGATGAGCCACCGCGCAAAGGTCTATGATGAAATCATCAAGGCTTGCGAAGCAAAGCTCCGCTCTCTTCTCGGCATCCCGGCAAACTACAAGGTTCTCTTCCTTCAGGGCGGTGCTTCTCTCCAGTTTGCATCCATCCCGATGAACCTTATGAAAACAAAGGCAGATTACATCATCACCGGTCAGTTCTCCGGCAATGCAGCAAAGGAAGGCAAAAAGTACGGTATTGCAAATGTTGTAGCCGACTTAAAGCCTGAAACCTTCCGCCGCATTCCGAAGCAGGAGGAGCTTTCCCTCTCTCCGGATGCAGACTATGTACATATCTGCGTGAACAACACAATTTACGGCACACACTGGAACTATCTCCTTGACACAGGCAATGTTCCGCTCGTTGCCGATATGTCCTCCTGCATCCTTTCAGAGGAAATTGACGTTACAAAATACGGCGTTATCTATGCCGGTGCACAGAAGAACATGGCTCCTGCAGGTCTCACCGTTGTTATCGTCCGCGAGGATCTTTTAGGCAACGCACGCCCCGACACTCCGACCGTTATGGACTGGGCTGTTATGGCAGAAAAGGAGTCTATGTACAACACTCCGAGCACATATCCGATTTACGTTTGCGGTCTTGTCCTTGACTGGATCGAGTCAATCGGCGGCATCGGCGAGCTTGAGAAAATCAACCGTGCAAAGGCAGCGTTACTTTATGATTTCCTCGATGAGAGCAAGATGTTCATCCCGCACGCAGAAAAGGATTCCCGCTCTCTCATGAACGTAACCTTCAGAACAGGTGATGAGGAGCTTGATGCAAAGTTTGTAAAGGAAGCTTCGGCTGTCGGTCTTCTCACTCTTAAGGGACATCGCTCCGTCGGCGGTATGCGCGCATCCATCTACAACGCAATGCCTGTTGAGGGCGTAGAAAAGCTTGTTGCATTCATGCGTGACTTTGAAGTTAAGAACAAATAGGAGGTTTTCCTTTATGTATAATGTAAAATTAATGAATAAAATCTCAAGCAACGGACTGAGCCGTCTTCCGTCAGATGTTTTCACCTGCGGTGCAGATGTTGAAAACCCGGCAGCTATGCTCGTCCGCTCTGCTGATCTTCACAACGAAGAATTTAATCCCGAGCTTCTGTGCATTGCACGTGCAGGTGCGGGCGTCAACAATATCCCGCTTGACCGCGCAGCTGAGGAAGGCATCGTTGTTTTCAACACTCCGGGTGCTAACGCAAACGCCGTTAAGGAGCTTGTTCTCACCGGTCTTTTCCTCGCATCCCGTAAAATTGCAGAGGGAATTGAGTGGGCAAAGACTCTTGCTGACAAGGGCGACGAGGTAGGAAAGCTCGTTGAAAAGGGCAAAGGGCAGTTTGTCGGTCCGGAAATCGAGGGCAAAACGCTCGGCGTTATCGGTCTCGGCGCAATCGGCGTTCTTGTTGCAAACGCAGCAGAGCGTCTCGGTATGACGGTTCTCGGCTATGACCCGTATCTCTCCGTCAATGCTGCTTGGAGCGTTTCCCGTTCCATCAAGCACTGCACCGACATCAACGAAATTTACGAAAAGAGCGACTATATCACAATCCACGTTCCGGCAACTCCGGAAACAACGGGTATGATAAACGAAAAGACGATCTCCGTTATGAAGGACGGTGTCCGCATTCTCAACTTTGCGCGCGGCACGCTCGTAAATTCCGACGATATTCTTGTTGCGCTCGAGAGCGGCAAGGTTGCAAAATACGTAACCGACTTCCCTGAAGCTAAGCTTATCGGCAAGGAAAACGTTGTTGCGCTTCCGCATCTCGGCGCATCAACTCCGGAAAGCGAAGAAAACTGCGCTGTTATGGCGGTTGACGAGCTTAAAAACTACATCCTCAAGGGCAACATCAAAAACTCCGTCAACTTCCCGACTGTATGTATGCCTATGAGCGGAAAAAGCCGCGTCTGCGTTCTCCACAAGAACGTGCCGAACACAGCAAACAGCATCACATCCGCTGTTTCTGACGCAGGTCACAACATCGCAAGTATGCAGAACGCCTCGAAGAAGGACTGGGCATACACCGTGCTTGACCTTGACGACGATGCAGATGATGCTCTCCTTGAGAAAATCTCCGCATTGGACAACATCGTCCGCGCAAGAATTATAAAGTAAAAATAGATTTATAACGGGGATGTAGCAAAACAGCCCAGACCGCATAAAGTGTAAAAGTGATATTTTTTTGCAGATAACATCGAAAAAATATATGGTATGAAGTTTTGAAAGTAAATTGAAAATTCGGCAGAAGCCGAATTTGAGGATTTAGTTACACTTTATGCTATAAACAAATCGGACCTCTCGACGTACTTATGTACTACTTCGGGTCCGATTTGCTCATTCTGCACTATTTTTCTAAATCCCCAAAGGGATTGTAGCAAAATGCATTTCGCTACACCTTGTTTCGATTACAGGTGCAATTAATTCAAACAGAAACTCTCCAAAAGGTGCAATTAATAATCCAAAACACTTGCCTTTTAGTGCAAGTTATAGTATAATAACTACAAAATTAGTTATTATACTGATTTAAAATCATTTTACTCTCCGGAGGTATTCCTATGGAACGAAATGCAACTCAAAAATTGCTCGATTGGAATAACAATAAACGCAAAAAGCCTTTGATTGTATGGGGAGCCAGACAGGTTGGCAAAACATATCTTATCAAAGATATCTTCGCAGAAACTTTTTATAAAGATAATTACATTTATATTGATTGTAAAATAGAAGATGAAATTCGTGATTTCTGTGAAAATACTGCTAATGCCGCAAAAATTATTGAATATATCTCTTTGTTTAAAGGTAAAAAAATAACCGAGGAGACATTATTGATATTTGACGAAGTGCAGGAATGTCCCAATATAATATCCTCGCTTAAATATTTTTGTCAGGATTTCAGAGAAATACCCGTTATTGCCTCGGGTTCAATGGTTCGTATTAAAATTCAGAGAGAAACTCATAAAAGAGGCGCAGGCAACAACGATAAGTTTCTTTTCCCTGTTGGTAAAATAAATCAGATTACCGTTTATCCGATGACCTTTGATGAATTTTTGATGAACAGTAATAAAGTGCTGTACGATGCAATAAAAAAGGCATATGAGGACAAAAAGCCTCTTGATTCTAAAATTCACGAGCTGGCAATAGAACAAGTATATAAATATTTGCTCATAGGCGGTATGCCGGAAGCTGTGGAAGCTTATATTGATGATAATGATCTTTTTGAATCAAGTGAAATACTGAAGGTGCTTTATGATAACTATCTTTCTGATATGGATTTATATCAGGCAAGCCGTGAAGCAGTTCTTCGTTCACGCACACTGTTTTCAAACATTTACAAACAGCTTAATAGGGAATCTAAAAACTTTTCACCCGGACTTATCGAAGAAAAAAGCAAAACAAGAGATTTTGCCACTTCAATTCAGTGGCTTACGATGGCACATATCGTTAACCAATCATTCCAGTTAAAAGAGCATATCACCTCTCCGCTTATGGCAGATAACGAAAGCAATTTCCGTTTATTCTTAGGTGACATAGGAATGTTCTCATATCAAAGCGGAATCAATGCGGCTTCGTTTATATCCAACAATGCAGATAATACATTATCCGGGATTTTCTTTGAAAATTTTGTAGCAAACGAGCTTGTAGCCAAAGGCCATAAGCTGTTTTATTGGAAAGGAAAGTCTTCTTCAGAGCTTGAATTCATAGTTGAATCCAATAATAAATTATATCCCATAGATGTAAAAAAGGGTAAGGGGACATTAAATTCTCTCGAAAAGTTTGCAAATCATAATAAATTTGAGTATGCAATAAAAGTTTCCAGGAATAACTACGGATATAACTGTGAACAAAAGCTCTTAACCGTACCATTTTATGTCTTTCCGTTTGTTGCAAAAGACCTTGCAGACGGCACTATGAAAATTTAAGCTCTTTTCACTTTCCTCTATGCACTGCGCGCAAGAATTATAAAGTAAAAATAGATTTATAAAGCTCCGGTATCACAGTTGAGGTGATACCGGAGCTTTGTGTCTGCTTTTCTTGACCGGTACAAACTTCATGAATAAAATCCTGTTTTCGTGTAACAATAGACTTGCAATAATCTTGATTTCGTGATATAATGCCAATATACAAATCTCGTTTACGTGCAGGTGTGGATAGTTATGAAAAGAAAAATTTATGATAAATTATTAGGTTGGAAAAACACGTCAAAGGGTGATACTGCGCTTTTAATTGATGGTGCTCGCCGTGTTGGCAAGAGCTATATTGCAGAAGAGTTTGCAAAAGAAAACTACAAATCATACATTCTTGTTGACTTCAACAAGGTCAATGATGATGTATGTACTTTGTTTGTCAATTATCTTGATGATTTAGATACTCTTTTTATGTATCTCTCAAGCTATTATAATACAAAATTGTACAAACGCGAAAGTGTTATCATTTTTGACGAGGTACAAATGTTTCCCAAGGCAAGAGCTGCTATTAAATATTTAGTTGCAGATGGAAGATATGATTATATTGAAACCGGTTCTTTGATGTCAATCCGCAAAAATGTGAAGGACATTACCATCCCATCGGAGGAAAGACACATTCGTATGTATCCAATGGATTTCGAGGAATTTCTATGGGCGATGGATAATGAAATGCTAATGCCTGTTATCAGGGATTGCTTTGAAAAGAAAAAACCCATGGGGCAGATGCTCCATCGCAAAGCTATGGATTATTTTCGTCAGTATATGATTGTAGGCGGCATGCCGCAGGCTGTTAAGAAATACATCCAAACCAGAGATTTTGAAGAAGTTGATATTACCAAACGAAATATTTTAACATTATACAGAGAAGATATTATGAAGCATTCGGATGGTAATGAGCTTGAAATTGAAGCAATTTTTGATGAGATTCCTGCACAGCTTTCCAAGCACGAAAAGAAATTTAAATTAAGTGATATAAAGCCTACCGCAAGGATGCGTGAATACAAGCAACCTTTTTATTGGCTTGACGATGCAATGATTGTTAATACCTGTTATAATTCTTCAGAACCCAATATTGGTTTGAAAATGAATATGGACAGAAAAACCTTAAAATGTTATATGGCAGATACAGGATTGCTTATAAGCCATGCATTTGATGAAAACGGAATTGTCAGTGAAGAAATCTATAAAAAGTTACTCTTTGATAAACTGTCTGTAAACTCCGGTATGCTTATGGAAAATATCGTAGCACAGATGCTGACCGCCGCAGGTCATAAACTATATTTCTACTCCAAATCTTCAAGAGAAAAAGCCGAAGACCGAATGGAAATAGATTTCCTGATTGCAAAAAGCAAAATTACAAATAAACACAACATTTCGCCCATTGAAGTTAAATCGGGTGATAGATACACGCTGTCCTCTATCAAAAAATTTATGAACAAATATAAAGAGCAAACTAACATTCCATATGTTCTTCATACCAAAGATTTAAAAGAGGAAAATGGTATCACTTATTTGCCATTGTATATGACAATGTTACTGTAAGCCTCTTTAATATCCTACGCTGTAGGATTTTAAAGAGGCTTTAGCCCCAAAACCCGCTTTTGTTAGTAAAACTTCAAAAACACAGTTTACTTTATCAGACTATCCTATCTTTAAGGTATTCAAGCGATTTTTCTACCATCTCATTACCAAGCTCTACACTTGCTTCAGTAGCGCTTTTTGTAAACCAATGTTCGCGCTCTCCCAAACGATCAAGATCAACCGCTTCGGGATACAGCGCCATAAGAATAGAGCATTCATACTTTCCTGCATGGTCATATCCCGTTGCGTTCTGTACCTCTGTGCTCATTGTCGGGATAACCTTGATCCACGAGAACGGATCATCCCCGCCGCCGAGGTTTGCATAGTAATCGGCATACGATTCGCTGCCCCACCAGCCGCGCCCTTGTGTTTTTTCAAGGTAACGCATTGTGGCACGCTTTGCCGCCTTCATATAAGAGAGCGTCATCGGCATTAAGCTTTCCTGCTCAAACTGATGGTGAATAACCACATAGATATTGCGCAGTCCTGCATCAAGCATATTCATAAAGATACCGAAAAGATAAGCCTCAAACACATCCTCTTCGATATGCACAGTTCCGCTTGTTTCATCGGCGACAGCATAACTTGACGGGCTATAATAAATGCTTGGAGCTATCATTATCTCCTTTTTTTCTGCCAGCTTCTTTATAAGACCTTCTGCAACAAGTGTATCGCAGCCGTATGAGCAGTGAGGACCGTGGTATTCAACCGTTCCTCCACAGATAACTGTGGGGGTTCTGTTCTCTTTCACTTTATCAAGCTCGCGCGGGAAAATCATATTGTATTCCATAGTTGTTGCACCTCATTCTGTGTATGCAAGCGTTGTGTAAAATGCGAGATTTGCCTGTGTATTATCAAGCCTTCCGTACTGAACAACGACATTTGTGTTTGATGCAAGTTTCATTGCATACTGCGTTTCAAACGGCACTTCAAAACCACACATATCTTCAATGTTGTTTGTGCGGAAGCAACGTACCCGCCCCGCTTTTACCGTCCACTTGATATCT
>SVLF01000051.1 GCA_015068085.1 Oscillospiraceae bacterium | reverse complement strand
ATGAAATATGACGGAATAATCGGCGGGAAAGCCGGGTGGACAAGTGTTTCAAAATGTACGCTCGTAACGGCGGCGGAGCGTGACGGCAGATGCCTTATTGCCGTTGTTATGAAGTGTGTGAAGGATAAAGATAAATATGCCGATACAAAGGCGTTGCTTGATTGGGGATTTGAAAATTTTAATGAAGTAAGCTATAATACGTCAGACCTTCCCGATGGCGGATACGCGTTTGAAAAGCCGGTAGAGCTGCTTCTCCCCGCCGGGAAAACGCGCGAGGATGTTTCGCTTTCCGTCACGATGGAGGACGGGGTTGATTATGCCGTTTTCTCGTATGCAGACGGAGAAGAGCTCCTGAGGATGCCGTGCTCTGTTTCGATTGATGTTTCGGCAAAAACCGCAGGTGAGGTGCGGCGCGATACGATAAAAGGAATTGTCGGTGGCGTCGTAAAAACTGTTTTGACAATTGTGCTGTGCATAATCGGCGCGTTTGTTATTCTGTGTACGGCAATTATAGTAAGAAAACGGATCTACCGTGCTAAAAAGAAAAAGAGAAGGAGATAAATATAGATAAAAGATAATAGATAATAGAGAATAGATATAGGAATTGCGAAAGGAATGGTTGTTGGTATGAAAAAGACATTTTTGTGTGTGATGGCGTTTACCGTGGCACTCGCGCTTCTGCTTTGTGGTTGCGGTGATAAGCCTAAAACCGCAGGAGAATATACGCTTACGTCGGAGCTTTCCGATGAAGTGCGTGCAGAGGCAGAGAGCGTGCTTTCGGAGTTTTTCCGTTGCTATGAGGAGGATGATGCTTCGGGCGTGCTTCCGCTTCTTGATGAAAGCCTTCAGACTAATGCTGAGGATATCGCCACCCTTTTCTCTGAGCTTCACGGTATGGCAAAAAATCCGTTTGTGCCTTTTGATAAGTATTATTTGAGCGGGCTTCGGGTCAGTGATACGCTGATAAAGGTAAAGCATGCGGCGGAGGATAAGGCATATCTTGAGCTTGTTCCTGCAAGTGAAGAGCTTCTTTGCGCGCTTTACGTTTCCGAGGGCGAGAAGATTTCATATATGATGTCTGTTATGATGACGAGAACCGCGGAAGGATTTAAAATCGGTTACTTCACGCCGACGGTGTATAAGTACAACGGAATGGATGCACCTGCAGTTTATGAAAAGACCAAGGAATTAAGCGCGGAGGGGAAGACCGTTCCGGCGTATATCTATTCCTGTATGATAGGCAGTGCATACCGTCCGGGCGGGTATATGAGATATGAAAACGATGTTGAAATGGAAGATATGTGCTATAAGCTTTATACGGAGATTGCAGAAAAGCTTCCGCTTCCGTATGCTCTTCCCGATACGGCAAATTCCTCGCTGTATCGCATAAGCATTGTAAACGACGGCGAATACGGCGCAATGCCGCTTTTGCTTGTGAGAACAGATGCACCGGTGAGCGATAAGGCAAAGGTTGAGGCCGAATGCCAAAAGGTAATTGACCGCATTGAGGCGATTTCTCCGGGACTTCGTGCCGGATTTTCTCATGCACATATGACCGTGACAAACGACACGATTGATGAAAACAACCCGAATCCGAAGACAGAAACATTTATAATTTCACTCAAGTAAAAATAAACTCAATTCCCCGTGAAGCGGAATTTTCCGCTTCACGGGGGATTTAGTTCTGGAATCAAAGTAAATAACTAAATAAAAAGTCGATAATATGCTTTTCTGATTAAATCGTCATAGTATTGATTCTTTCCCTCGAAAATTCTCCGGCAGGGATTTTACCCTCTGCCAAATAGGCATACACCTCATCTATCATTTCTGCTGCGATTAAAGGATATCTGTCTGCAGTGGGTCCGCCATGATGCGGCATAAGGATGACATTGGGAAGATCGTAAAGACCGCCCTTTTCGTATTCCGGCGGTTCGTTTATTGTTACGTCAAGCACAGCGCGGAATCTTCCGGTTTTAAGCTCATCGATAAGCGCAGGCTCGTCCACTATCATTCCTCGTGCAGTATTCACAAGAAGGGCGTTGTCCTTAATGCTATGGAGCAGCTCACGCGTTATCATTCCCTCTGTCTGCTTCGTCCATGCAGTGTGCAAGGATATAACATCACAGGTAGAGAATATTTCCTCGAGACTTGCTCTCTCCATATTATACTGACGAAGCTTTTCCTCGCTTATGCTTCTCGAATAAACTTTAATTTTACAATGAAACGGCTGGAGCATCCTTGCAAGATGCTCGGTTATTGCACCGAAGCTGACAAGACCGACGCTTCTGCCCATAAGGCCTCTGCGAAAAACTATTTTTCGCGCAGTCGTCCAGCCTTCTTCACCGCCGACGTTATTTATTGTGTCAAGAACATTTTTCACGCAACGATTGCTCATAAGAATGTATAAAAGCGTCGCTTCGGCCACGGATTCAGCAAAAATTCCGTCATTTGTTCCAATAACTTTGATTCCGGCATCAAACACATCCTCTGTAACAATATTGGCAACAGAGCCCATCAGATGAGCAACTATTTTAAGCTTCGGTGCGTTATCCAATACCTTTTTGTTTATTTTATTCTTTGAAGAGCTGGTAAAAATCGCATCAACATCACGCACTTTTTCCAAAAACTCTTCTTCTGTGAAATCTCTTCCGGTTTCATTCCAGATAACCTCATCAAAAAGGCTTTCAATCTTTTTTATGTTTTCTTCCGGAAAGAACTGAAACTCGGGATTATTATGGCCTCTATTTAATACTGAAGCTCTGTCTGCAGCTACCAATGCTTTCATTTTCAACTCTCCTTAATCCTTGTATATAACTTTCGCTTCTCGTGCATATTCTTTTTCAAATGTATATCCATCGAACGCGTCGTCTTCGCGTAATTCCTCTATCTTTACCTCGCGTCCGTTCTCAAAATCGCGGCTACGCTTTCCGCAGAGAAGAAACTCTGTCACGTTCAGTAGACTGTCAATACTCGTTAAGACATTTTTGCCGGAGTGCAGTGCCTGAGACAGACGGGAAAGTATCTGATAATACACTTTGCTTGGTGCAATCGTGGTTGTATAAACTGTTTTTGTTGTAACTATAGTTACCGAAAACGGATACCATCTTGTGAGCTCTGTGCAATAAGTGCCGATCACGCCGTTTTCAAACTTTACCGTAAATATCTCGGTTTTCCCTCCGTCGCGTTCCGAGCCGTCCACATAGCGGCATGATACAGCCGGAGCCCCCGCGATTTCGGAGAGAAGCTCTCCTGCATGCACGGCATAGTCAAACTCGTTATTCCCCGACGTTACATAAACGGAAATGACTTCTCCGCGCTCTTCAACCGGCTTTTGCATAAAGCTCTGAACCTCTTCGGCATATCTCGTTGCAGATGAACCGAGAATTTTTGCGCCGCCTGCAATAAGCTCGCGCACACGCTTTATATCCCTTATACTCCCGACAAACGGCTTGTCTATAAACACAGGCTTTCCGCGCAGGATAAACGAAATTGACTGATCTAATTTCTTATCCCAATTACATCCCTGTATAAAGCCTACGTCCGTCTTTTCGGCGAGCTCGTCAATACTCTCAGCACGCGGAAGCATATTGTATTTTTTTATAAACCACTCAACCTCATCGTCGCCGCGAAATCCGTCATCAAATAGCATTGCGTACCGAAGTCCAAGCTCCGGATGCTCTGCCATATTTTTTGCATATGTTTTAGGATGCGACGTGTCAATACTTACTAATCCGATGTTTATCATGGTCTTTTCCTCCGATTAATATATGTTCCCGTTTTCACGGTATGTACGCCATACAGTTTCAAACACTTCATCCGTCTGTGGAATCGAGCGAACGGGTCTCCACGAGGTTTCAAAACACTCTCCGTTATGCCAAAGCTCCTGAACCTTTGCGCGGGTTTCTTCGTTCTCTTTGCGGAAACGGAAATTTTCTTCAAGTCCGCTTTTTAATTCTCCGCGGTTGTCCGTATACAGTGCAGAACCGCGGGTATCTGCAGCTGTTTCGGCATAATCTATCATCGCGGTAATTACAGCCGTCTGAGTTATGAGAATATCACGCAGCTTATAGAACATATAAAGCTCGCTTTTGTCGGAAACCGTGAACGACAGTATATCGGAAAGCTCACGCGTTGTGATATCAAGAGTTTGCTGCATATCGTCCTTGTTTCGGATTGCCGCAGCGCTGTCACTCATACGCCGCTGTGCTTTTATAATCGCACCGCTGACGTTATCATCACCGCCGCAAACCTTGTCTGCAATGCTTTTATGCTTTTCCTCAGCTGTTTGAAGTACTCTGCCGAATATATCATCGGAGATACATTTGTTATCTTGCGCTGATATATACTGTGCCGCGCGGAGCGAGCCTACCTGACCTGCGTTAAGCGCACTTCCTCCGGGGCGAGTTATTCCGTGCGTTCCCGAGCATTCTCCTACAGCAAACAAACCTTTTATATTTGTCTGCCACCACATATCGACGGCAATTCCGCCGTTGTGATGTTGTGCACACAAGGCAATCTCAAGATACTCCTTTGTAATGTCAACACCTTTGCTGTTGTACAGTTCAATCGCAGGTGCGTTCATTTTTAAAAGCCGCTCAATCGGTGTTCCGAAGCATGCGCCCGCACGAAATAAATATGTATACGCTTCCTCCGATAGCTTTTTATAATCTATCTCACTCATCCCGAACGGATTTTTTGTGAAATCAAGATATACGCGTCTGTTTTTCATCACACATTCGCGGTATACAAGAAGATCAATTACGGATGAACCGCAAAGCACCTTTTTGCTGTCAAACGGCCACTGATAGCCTTTGAGAAACACAAGAGACAGTGCTTCATATTTGTTCTCAAAAAAGTCATCAAGGAATTCGTGTTCATTACCATCGGTATCAACAGACACAAATCTTGGAAGCACCTGCATATATGTTCCCGAAACGTTCCAGCGCGGAGCCTGTGAGGCAAGCCCGTACTGCCATTCCGTAAGATTCTGCATTTTCGCACCTGCCATAATCGCAAGGGAGCTCGTGCCTGTGTGGCAGCCGGGATATGCACTGTCGGCATAGATTCCCGCCGGTCCACCGGTTGCAAGAACGATATCACCGCACCGAAAAGCGCACAGCTCACCGCTCTTTATTTCGATACATAGAACACCGCAGACTCTGTCGTTGTATTTGAGAATTTCTATCGCGAGAAAGCCGGAAAATACCGGAATATTAAGCTCGTTTGCCTTTTTCTGCAAGGCTTCGGTCATAAATTTAGATGTGAGCGGACCTGTACTCGTCGCGCGGGCATACGGGTCGTGGTCTGTTTTATATCCCACATATTCTCCGTAGCGGTTTACCGGAAATGGAACGCCGAGTTCAACAAGATTCATAAAGCAACGCGCGGAGAGTGCCGCCTCGCAAAGCGCGTTATCTCCGTCAACACTTCCTCCGTCAAAGAGGTTTTGTGCCATATTATATACACTGTCAGGGGCATCGCCGCCAAGTCCAAGCTTATAATAAGTCTGCTTGTCCGAACCGGTATTGCGGGATGTTCCGCAGTTTACGTTCTCCGTCACAATTGCGGCGTTTTTGCCAAGCTGACGCAGCCTGCACGCGGCGTTATATCCCGCGGCACCCGAGCCGATAACAATTACATCATATGTATAAATCTTCACTACAGTCTCCTCATATGAAAGCCACCGTCGGCATTTATAACCTGTCCTGTTGAGAAGTCAAAATCACCGGAGAGAAGCGCTTTAACGCATTTTGCAACATCTTCCGTTTCTCCCATACGTTTTGTCGGAGTAAGCCCGTTTTCTATCATTTCCTCATACTTTTTAAGAACGCCCGCGGTCATATCCGATTTTATAATTCCCGGGCGCACTTCAAAAACAGGTATGTCATATTCTGCAAGACGGTCTGCAAAAAGCTGTGTCACCATCGAAATGCCTGCCTTTGAGATGCAGTATTCTCCGCGCATTGTTGATGATGTATATGCAGAGCACGAGGAAATGTTTACAATTCTCGGGGCGTAGTTCTCCGAATTTTTCTTTGCTTTCACCATCATATTCGCAAAGCGCTGGCACATAAAATATGTACCCTTTAGATTTATTCCTATAACGCGGTCAAAGCTTTCTTCCGTGGTTTCGAGAATATCCATCCTTACGGTCGGGGCAACACCTGCGTTGTTCACAAGCGCATCAAGCGCTCCGTAATTATCCGCGATATACTTATATAAATTGTCAACCTGCTCTTTGTTTGTTATATCGCACTGAATATATTCGTAGTCGCAATTAAGCTCTTTAAGACTTTTTACAGCTTCTTCCGGAAGCGTTTCTTTGGTCGCGCACATTATAACCTTATATCCGCATAGGCCGAGAACCTCGGCGATTTTATATCCGATACCGCGTGCCGAACCTGTAACGAGAACTGTCTTTTTCATTACTTACCTCCACAGAATTCTTTATACAACGGTGCATATACCTCTCTGTCGCGGATAACACAGCCGGGAGTACTGCCCGCTCGCATAACCTCTGTACACTTGGAGCAGCAGATGCAGCAACGATTTTTATCCATGGCACCTTTTTTAATAATGTCATTTGCAAAATCAGGATACGCAAAAATCGTTCTTCCGAATCCCGCAAGGTCAAAGCCGCCGTTTTTTATATATGCCGCAACAACATTCGGGGCAGCTACACCAAGATATGAAACCGCCGAGCTGATAATCGCCATTTCCGGAACGCGGGACTTAAGCTCTGCAATGCCGTTAAGCACGCGGGCTACGCCCTCCAGCGGATGCTCCTGTGCCTCATACCCGCCCATTGCAAACGGACGGTTTACATGCGGATTGAAATACGGATTTCCCATCGTTATGTTCATAAGACGTACACCGTATTTATACAGCTCGCGGAACAGCCATTCAGATTCCGTTACATCGAAATCCAAGCCTCCGTCCTTTGAAACGCCGAAGCCATACGGATATTCAAAGCCGTCATATATATTGATTCTTGAAGATACGATAAAATCACTGCTGCAACTCTCAATGGCACCCTTTATGCTTTCGCGCAAAAGACGGGTACGGTTCTCTAAGCTTCCGCCGTATCTCCCGTCACGGTTGTAGGCGGAGAGCAGCTCGCAGTTTAAATACCTGTGACAGCACTTTATATCAGCGCCGTCAAAACCTGCTTTTTCCGCAAAACGTGCGCCGAGGATGAGCTTTTCTTTCACCTCGTCGATATATTCATCGGTTACAATTCTGTCAGCCGGTATTGGATTGTCTTTCTCAAAAATCGGGTTGTTGTATGCAATTAGCGGCGCAGGCTTGCCCTCCGGCTTTGAATATCTTCCCGAATGCGTGACCTGCATAATAACAACCGGCTCAAAGCCGTTTTCCCGAAGCCCTGTTTCTTTGATGTCTTCAAGCTGAGCTTTAAATGCATCGAGTGTTTTCTCGTTTATGTAAAGCTGGCGAGGGTTAGCTCTTCCTTCCTGCATGACAGCTGTGGCTTCATACCATATAAGGCCCGCGCCGCCCTTTGCAAGGCGCTTGTATCTTCTTTTTGTAAGCTCGTCCGGTCTTCCGTCGGGTGTGGAATCACACCCCTCCATTGCCTGACACACAAGACGGTTTTTTATTTCTTTTCCCTGTATTGTCAAGCTACTATTTAAAATGTCAGTGCTATCCGCAAACGGCAGATTTGTACCAAGCTCACTGTTTTGTCTTTTGAAATCCTCAAACGTCATATATACTTTTCTATTCACTCATGTCACCTCTATTCATTCTATATGATAACACAAATCTTATTCCTATGATATATACATCCAGCAAATTTTTGTGTAAATCTTGCAAAACTCTGTTTTTGTGTTATAATGAAGAACAGTAAAAAAGGAGGTAGTGTGCTATGAATCCGACAATACACACAGCATATTTTTCAGATACAAAAAAAACAACCGCAATGCACTATCACGACTGCCATCAGCTCCTCTTTATCACAAAAGGAACTGCAGAGCTGTATATTAACGGAAATAAGATAACAGCAAAAGCCGGAAGCGTTGCAATTTTCAGCAGATATGAAAATCATTCTGTCAATGTAATTTCAGATGAATACGAGCGCTTTGTGCTTACAATCAATCCGATCTCCAATTATATTGAGCACAAAGAATACGCCCTGCTTTTAAACCGACCGTCCGGCTTTGAAAACGTAATTGATATCTCCGATTCATCCGATGAGGTCAAAACCATTTTCTATAATATTATTGAAGAAAAGAACAGAACGGATGAATACAGCGAAGAAATGCAGCATTCACTTTTAACTCAGCTTCTTATCACAATTTGCCGCGCGAGTGACAAAAGCTCCTTTTCGCTGCCGGGAGAAAGCTTTAATATGGTATTTGAAATCCAAAAAATGTTTGAGTGCGACTATGGCAGGACTTACTCACTTGACGAGCTCGCAAAAAATTACTCTGTCAGCGTTTCAACGCTTACGCATCTGTTTAAAAAAGCAACAGGCTATTCAGTTTTTGACTACCTTACATCCTGCAGAGTTGCGTCCGCAAAATACTTTCTTGCAAAATCCAATCTTCCAATCGGTTCAATCGTAGAAAAATGCGGTTTTTCCGATAACAGCAACTTCAGCCGTATGTTCAAAAAGGCGGTCGGCATGACGCCGTCACAATTCAGAGCTAAACATCAAAAGCCTTAACGACTGCAAAATCTGAAGCGCACGAAAAATAAACTTTGCAAGATTTACATAAAACTTTGCGGGATTTATATATTATGCAAACTGTGTTTGTGATATGATATAAATGCGAGTGAAGCGGATGAAAGGGGAAGTTCGGTCAAGTTTCGCAATTCACTTTTTTGACGGTTCGGACAAAAGGGATATCCCTTTTGTAGTGTGGTACCACACTACAAACAATGCTAAAAGCGTAAAAAACGTTGTGTAAGCAACGAAATTATAAAATTTATAAGGAGAGAAAAACAAAAATGAAAAGGTTATTATCAATTATTCTGGCAATCGCAATGATTGCGGCAATGCTGCCAAATGTGTTTGCAGCGGAGACAACGGACACAACGGAACCGTTGGTGTATAAGTTCTGTAGGGGAAGTTATGGAAGTGATACCGATATAGATGATGCCCGAAAAGTAGCCACTTATAATGAAGTAACTGCTACCGATACTGCGAAGTTCCGTATGGTTGCGACTACGAATATGCCGGTCAAAAAGTTTACGGAGAGCAGCTTTGAGTATGAAATTTATAATTATAAAATACAAAACAGCGTTTCGATTCTTGGTTTCGGACTGGTCGTTGACAAAGCCGGAGCTATGAAAACAAGCGTGACATACCAACCAAACGCCGGCAGTTACACAGCAGAGGTATACCTTGTCAAAAATGCTGACACTATTACTGCTGAGGATATGGCCAAGAACACGGCGGCGCCAAGTACTCTTGCAGGTTATCAAAAAGAAAATTATGATACAAATACAACAGTTCCTGCACACTGGAAAGGCGTTATTGCCGGAGAAAATGTGCAACGTCTCGGCAGTGTTAATATGCAGGAGGGCGAGGGAGAAACAACCGTTTTCCTTGAAAATGTAATGGTGACAAGCGGAGAGTATTACCTCATATTTACTTATAACACGAGTACTTCTGCTGCAACTACATGCAAAACTTATCTCAATTCATTCACCCTCACTCCCCTGCCGGAGGACACAGCTCTTACAGAAGCATTTAAGGTTAAAAAAGAAGAAAACTACAGCTACACAGCAAAGACCATGACTGGATTGACAATAGGCGGCAAGGTTATTAATGCAGATCCGAACGCAGACGGCTCATACAATATCGAAGCACCGGCAACGAACGATAAAAACAAACCTTTCCTCTATTGGGCAAAAGGAATGGAGACAAGAAAGAAAATCATTTCCTTCTCCAATAAGCTTGTAAACTATGTTCCGGAGAACAACGGAAACAATTTTATTATCGCAGTATATGAAGGCGACATCACAGATGCAACAACGCCGGAATATTACAACCGTGACGGTCAGCTTATTGCAAAGAGTCCGGAAGAACCTGAATATCCGTCAATCCCCGGCCTCGGAACTGCAATAGCCTGGGAAGATTGCGGTGGAAACATCAAGGTTGCAAAGTATGAAGATATGGAGCGCGACAATGTTACCGTAACAGCGGTTGACGGTAAAGTAAACAGCGGAGAAACGACAACAGTTGCTTACGGAACGGAAGTTACCTGCACAGCTGATGAGACCAAGGGCACATTCAAGTGCTGGACAAAGTCCAAAATCCACGGAGCAACAGAGGATGAACCTGAAATTGTAAGCGTTTATGAGACCTACAAATTCAATGCATGGGAAGACTGCACAGTAACTGCAGTATATGAAGTCCATAATTACACCGGTAACACGATGAAGATAATCATCGACACATTTACAGCAGGCTCTGAAACCGGCGTTATGGCAGAGTTCATCGGTCTTGATAGCGCTGTTGAAAAGGGTATTATGTTCACCGATAGCAACGAAAAAAAGACCAAAATTGCAATGACAACAAAGGATAATCAGTTCACCGTTATTGCAGATGGAACCGGAACATACGAGGGCTATGCAATAGTTAAAGAAGAGGATAGCTCTTACACCCTTATCACTGATGGCTCTTACGAGCATACAAAATAAAATTATTGACAACGGGGGATGGCGGCACTTTTTACTCTCCCCCGTTTTTTAAACCCCAAAAGGAGGACTAATATGAAGAAAAAACGTTTAGTATCAATGCTTTTAGCACTGTCGCTGCTCTTGTCGCTTTTGCCGACAGGCTTGGTTTCGGCAAACACAGCTACAATCGAAGGATACAACTATGTGTTCACACAGGCAGCATACGAAGGTAATGAGAAGCTTAATCTTGCCGGTGCTGCGGGAAAGAAGCTTGAGGATATTAACCCGGATGTATCTGCTCCGTGGAGACTTGCTTCAATATCATATGTTTACGCAATCGACCAATATACGTATGTTGGCGAAGCGGACTCCGGATTTTTAGGATATCGTAATTATACGGACACTTCGATTGCGATAGAGCTTGATGTGGCGCAAGCGGGAACATATGTTCCGAACCTTACATACCGTTCGGGAAAAAACTCGCCGATAGTTGATGTTTACCTTGCGGAAGAAGGAACAACATCAAAGGTTAACACCTCAAGCTTTTTCGTAAATGGCGGAGGCAAAGACGCTAAAGGCGGAATTTATGACTTTACCCATCCTGAAAATAATAAATACGGACTGGAAGAACAAGATGGTATATATGTTCTGAAAAAAGGCTTGGATATGCGCACAGGCGATGCAGAAAGCTTTGGAAACAGAGAGCTGACGCTTGAAAAGAAGAAATATTATCTCATAATTGTCTTTAATAATTATGGTGAAACGCTTGCCACAAATCCTGAGATGTACCTCAAATCCTTCTCTCTGACTAATGCTGATTATGTTGCTAAGGATGAGCTTACCGATTTCTCGCTATCCTCAAGTTCCGGCACGGTATTCATCGGAAGTACGGTCGCTCTCACTGCAACTGCGACGTATTCTCTCAGCGGCACTAAGGCTCTGACTGAGGGCGTAACATACAAAAGCTCAGATGAAAATATCGCAACCGTGTCAAGCGATGGTATCGTTACCGGTATCAAAGAAGGAAACGCAGAAATAACGGCAACGCTTGACGAAACGGAGTTTTCGGATACTCTTGACATTGAGGTAAAGGAAGTACCACGCGCAAGCAAGAAGTATGCATATAACTTCACACAGGCAGCATACGAAGGTAATGAGAAGCTTAATCTTGCCGGTGCTGCGGGAAAGACGCTTGAGGATATTAACCCGGATGTATCTGCTCCGTGGAGACTTGCTTCAATATCATATATTCACCCAACCGACCGATATACGTATGTTGGCGAAAAGTACTCCGGATTTTGTGGAGTGCGTAGTGATACGAACACTTCGGTTGCGATAGAGCTTGATGTGCCGGAAGCGGGATTATATTTTCCGAACCTTACATACCATTCGGGAAAAGCTGCGCCGATAGTTGATGTTTACCTTGCGAAAGAAGGAACAACATCAAAGGTTAACACCTCAAGCTTTTACGTAAATGACGGAGGCAGTAACGCTAAAGGCGGAGTTTATGACTTTACCCATCCTGAAAATAATAAATACGGACTGGAAGAACAAGATGGTATATATGTTCTGAAAAAGCGCTTGGATATGCGCACAGGCGATACAGAAAACTTTGGAAACAGGGCGCTGATTCTTGAAAAGAAGAAATATTATCTCATAATTGTCTTTAATAATTATGGTGAAACGCTTGATGCCCCGAATCCTGAAATGTACCTTAAATCCTTTACCATAAAGCCTCCGGCGGGGAGCTTTAACAAAACAGAGCTTTTGGTCGACGGGCTCGTCGGTGAAGGCAGCGTGCAGGTACGAACGGAAAAACAGCTCGAATTTAATATGTATGATGAAAATGATATTTTATTCTACAAAGACGTTGAGGTTGACGAGACAAAGCTATCTGTAACCTATTCATCATCGAATGAAGCTGTAGCAACGGTTTCGGATACAGGAATGATTTCGGCACACATTGCGGGAGAGACGGTAATAACCGCAAATGTAACATATGACGGCATATCAAGGAGTGCCCAATACAAGTTATCGGTTACTCCGGCATCATATGATATGAAGCTTTTTGATGCAGAGGTCGCGGTAGAGCCTGCGAGCGTTAAGGTTGGCGAAGCTTCACAGATTATTCCAAAGGGCTTTATGACTGACGGAACCGATGCTGATATGTCAAAGGTATCGGTAATATACGAATCGCTAACGCCGGATATTATTTCGGTGGATGAAAATGGAAGGATAACAACTCTGCGGGCAGGAAAGGGTGTTTTTTGTACTATCCTGATGCTTGGCGACGTCAGCTTAAGTGTCGAGACAGAAATCACAGTTACGGATTCCTCTCCGATAGTGTCAGCTGCTCTTTCCGCTCCGGAGGCCGTGCCTTATCTCCGTGATGAACCGCTTACGCTTACCGGAAAAATGGAGAGCGGTTATGACGCGGACTTCACAAACGCCGAAATCAAATGGAATATCGAAAGTGACCCCGACGGCGGCGTAAGCATTGACGAAAACAATATGATTTTCGGACATATCGAAGGGGCAAAGGCTACAGTAAGTGCGGAAATAACGCTGAACGGTGCGACCGTAACAACTGACGAGGTGGAAATTCAGGTTGTTGAGACCCAGCTGCGTGATTTCACCGTAAACTTCGGCGGAGTAAAAGAAGAAACAATCAGTGATGCCACGATTGAAGAATACGGCTGGCAACTTGATACCGAGAACTCTCACTCTTCAGTACTCGGCAGTTATCTTGCAACCAATTATATATATGTCCGCACAAACGGTGTTGACCATGACTTTGTTGTAGACTTTAATGTTCCGTATACAGGCAATTACAGCCCGGTTTTCGTTTCCGGAAACAGCAATAACTACGGAACGGAAAAGACATATATCTACATAGACGGCGTGTATATAGGCGATTATGAGTTCTACGGTACGCGACAAGCACCGAGAAATATGCGCGCGGTATATCTCGATGCCGGACCTCATAAGCTTACGCTCCGTCCGGCAGTAGCGAAAACAGTTTCATTAGGCTATGAGCAATTTCCGAGCTACTTTCGTTTTGCAGCGATTTCTTCTCTTCCGGAGATAAAGGAAATTGTAACCGAAAAAGACGAGTATGAAATCGTGGCAGGAAAAACCGCGTCAGCCTCGGCAAAGCTTAAGTTTAGCGACGGATTTGTCTACGAGTGGCAGAAGAAGCGAAACGGCGGCGCAGACCCGTATGCATCTGTTAAATATGAAAGTGATAATACAGACATTGCAACGGTTGATGAAAACGGTATCATCACGGCAGTGACAGCCGGTGAGACTGTCATCACGGTAACAGTAACTCTTAACAATATTCCGACAACAAAGGAAATCACAGTTTCCGTGCTGTCCGAAGGAAGCATCACAGCAGATGAGACGCTTGCAACTGTTGAAATTGAAGCTCCGTTCTTTGTTATTAATCCGGAAAGTGAAGGAGTTCAGCTTACGGCTGTCGGTAAAAACGCCAAGGGTGCAGCGGTTGATATGACCGGCGCGGAAATCATCTGGGAAATTGAGGATAATTCAGTTGCTGAAATTTCCGGGGAAGGTTTTGTAACACCTGCGGCACTTGGCAGCGTAAAGGTAACCGCAACGGTGACGCTCGGCGGTATTACGAAGACGGGAGAATGCTATGTCTCCGTGCGCGAAGGAAAGGTCGGAAGAACATATTATACCGACGATAACGTCGCTGCAGCTCGGGAGAACATCAAAAAATACAGCTGGGCGAAGAGTGAAGCCGAGACGGCTATAGCCAATGCAGAAAAATATCTCGGTCTTGAAGACAAGCTTTGGGAAATGGTGCCGGGCGAGGGCATGCTGCGCGGGGACGCAGTCGGCTTCAGAAAAGACCCCGAACGCCATGTCTGCCGTTATTGCGGAACAGACCTGGGACAGGCTTACGGCATATATACAGCGTATAGTATTACACCGCTCCAGCGTTCATGGAAGGTTCAGTGCAAGGAGTGTAAGCGTCTCTTCCCGTCAAACGACTTTGAAAGCTTCTATGAGCTCGGACGCGATGAACACGGAATATTTAACGTTACACGGGCAAGAGAAAAGCACCACAATATGCTTACTCATGGTGACAAAGATGCTGTTTGTGATTGCTTGAATATCCCAACAACGGAGAAAAGCGATGCGTGGTATGAGTTCTATGGCTACGGAAATCCGGAAGGCTATTTGTATAACGAGCTGTATTCCGAGCTTCGTGATCCGTCAAAGACGAAAACATACAACATAGACCCGTTTAAGAAGGTTAAAGTAGACGGCGCGCGTTGGGGCGTTGATGACGGTATGGGATACGATACCGGAAGGGTCTATTCAAACGGATGTAAAGAAGTTCACACATATCTTGCGCTTTATAATCATTGGGGATTATGGCATTCGGGGGGAATATTCTGTGGCGCATTGGATGCGCTCTCTAAGGCGTATATCTTTACCGGAGATGAAAAGTACGGCAGAGTAGGCGCAATCCTTCTTGACCGAATTGCAGATGTATACCCCGGCTATGATATTCGTTGGCAGTATAAAGCAGGCTATGACTGCGATAATTCTGACGGTGGCAACCGTGCAGGTAAAACTATAGGCAGAATATGGGAGGTTAGCGTTGTTCGTGCGTTCGCAAAGGCTTACGATGCCTTCTTCCCGATATATGACGACCCGCAGGTTGTATCATTCCTCAGTGCCAAGGCGCAGAAGTACAACAATACGGAGACTAACGACAAATCCACTCCGGAAAAGATAAGGAAAAACATTGAGGACGGAGTGCTTCGCGAGACCTTCAGAGAGGTGCAGCGTGCTTCGGTGCTGGGAAACTTCGGCGCGCATCAGGCTGCAATTGCCGAGGTGGCAGTAGTGCTCGATACGCATCCGGATACAGATAAGATGCTTGATTGGCTGTTCGCTTACAGCGAAACAAACTACTCCTCCTATAACACGGGCGGTGAGGTAAATACGCGTCTTGTAGATGGCGTTTCGCGTGATGGTCAGGGTGATGAATCCGGCCCCGGATATAACAGACTTTGGTTAAACGGTCTTCTGCAGGTTGCAACGACACTTGCAAACTATGATGAATACAAAGGCGCAAACCTCTATGAGCATCCGAAGCATGTCGCCATGGTAAAATCCTATTCTCCGCTTACTCTTGTGCGCCGCGGTCTTGCACCGATAGGCGATAGCGGTACAGCGGGAAAGCTAACGCTCCTTCCGGATAATCATACTGTTATGATAAACGCCTTTAAGGAAACAGGGGATATTGAAATTGCTCAGCATCTCTATTTCGTAAAAGGCGGAAATTTAGATAACATGCATTATGACATCTACACAAAGAATCCCGAAAGTCTCAGCGATGAAGTAGAAGCAATTATAGAGGAGCATGGCGAGTATAACTATGACAAGAGCTCTCTTCTCACAGGCTACGGCTTTGGAGCACTGCGTGACGGAACGCTCCATAAGGCGGGAAACAGCACATCAATTAAAGATACTCAGCGTGACTTCTGGATGTACTTTGGCGGTGCAAAATCTCACTACCATAGCGATAGGCTGAATCTTGGTATCGAGGCATACGGACTGCCGTTGACAACAGACCTTGGATATCCGGAAACAGCAAGCTCAGACCCGAACCGTGGTCAGTGGCAGAGCGCAACAATTTCGCACAACACGGTGCTTGTGAACGAAAAGCCACAGGATACGGGCCTCGTTAGTGGAATACCGCTCCATTTTGATGATAAGGACACCCGTGTAAAGGTTATGGATGTCGATGCGTCCGCAGTTTATGCTTCAGCAGACGAATACCGCCGTACTATAGTTATGGTGGACTACGACGATGAAATTTCCTATGGCATCGACTTCTTTAAGGTGCTCGGAGGAAACGATCATCTCTATTCCTTCCATGCAATGACCGATGAAGACCCCGAAACCTCGGATAATCTTGCCTTAAAGGTGCAGGCAACGGGCTCCTATGCGGGGATCTCGGTTCCGTTCGGTCCGGACCCATGGTCTTCTACGGGAAGCACATTACCGGTTCTCAAGTATCCTAACGGATATACATGGCTTTATGATGTCAAGCGTGCAGATAACCCCGGAACGGGAGAGTTCTATGTTGACTTCAAAATCAAAGACTTCTGGAAACAGTCGAGAAACGGAAAGCAGGATATTCACCTTCGTATGACGATGGTAAATGACTGGAAAGCGGATGAAGTAACCCTTGCAAACGGAATGCCGCCGAGAACGTCTGGTCTCCTGAATACGATAGACCATCTTGAGTATATGCTCGTCCGCCGCAAGGGACGAGATATGAATACACTCTTTACAACAGTTGTTGAGCCGTATGACGGGAGTCGATACATAAAGTCTATTGAGAACGTCGCTATTACTGATATCTCCGGCACGACCGGAAAGAATGATGTTGCGAAAGCAGTTCGTGTAGAGCTTATCGACGGAAGAATAGACTATGTCGTCTACGCGCAGAACAACAATGTCACATACAGAATTACCGACAGTGAAAATGACTACAGCTTTGATTTCAAGGGCTTTGTCGGTGTGTGGACAGTTAAAGAGAAAGTGGACGGAAACGGTTTTGCAAACATCTACAGCTATGTAAATGACGGCGAGATGATAGGCAATGATGAATTCAAGTATGAAAGCCTCGACGCTGCTATTAAGGGAGAGATTACGGCATTCCAGGATGAGCTTTCGTTTGACAACTGGATAGATGCAACGCTTGATTGTGAGCTTACTCAGGAGCAGGCGGACGAGCTCTCCGGACGTATCATCAACGTCGAGCGTGAAACACCGGGTAACTCAACATATGTAATCAAGAGTGTTGATATGCTTGATTCTACGCATGCAAGAATAAACCTCGGAAACGTAACGCTTATAAGCGGTTTTGTCGATGTGAAGAACGAAGACCTCGGCTATAAGTATGATGTAGCAGTCGGAAAGACGTTTGATATCCCGATGGCATATGAGGATAACCCGGCACCGGTGTTTGATGAGGTTGCGGACAATATCACAACCTCTGCCGGAAGCTCAGTCTCGGGAACGGTGAGCGCAACGGGAGATGACGGAGCAACGGTGACGTATCAGGCGCGCACGCTTCCGCGAGGTGCAAGCTTCAACGGAGAAACGGGAACATTTACATGGAAGCCCGACAGCTCACAGATTGGCGATAATCTTGTTGCGATTGATGCAGTAGACGAATACGGCAGAATATCCACACAGTATTTCACCGTAACAGTATACGGTTCAACAACAGGAAGCAAGAATGAAACAAGCGAAACTCCTGAGGCGGGGAACACCGACACACCTGCCGGCGGTGGTGGAGGCGGTGGCGGCGGTGCCGCACCGGAAACTTCCGATAAAACAAACACTGACGAAACCGATGATGAAAGCCTTCTCCTTGAGGAGAAGGTGCCGAGCGGCAGTGAGGCGGATGAGGTGGAAAATGTTCGTTTTGTTGACCTCGGAAGCCACACATGGGCAGAGGATGCGATAAACGAGCTTGCAGAAGATGGAATAATAAAGGGTACGACTGCAATAACGTATTCACCGCAGAATAACATCACTCGAGCAGACTTTGCAAGCCTTCTTGTCCGCGCATTCAAGCTTGAAAGTAATAATACCGAGAATTTTGCGGATGTAACGGCCGCTGATTACTTCGCATCTGAACTTGCGATAGCACGAAATACCGGCATCATTAACGGCATCGGTGATAACAAATTTGCACCACGCAATACCATCACCCGCCAGGATATGATGGTGATAGTATATCGAGCATTGCAGAAACTCAACGTAGGATTCGGCGAGACCATTGAACCGCAATATGAGGATTTCACCACCGTCGCTCCCTATGCCCAAGATGCAGTTTCCGCCCTTATCGGCGCAGGCATCGTCAACGGTAAATCCGGACGTATTGCTCCTACTGACTACACCACACGAGCAGAGGTAGCTGTGCTTATCAAGCGAATACTTGATTTCATTGAGTAATATTAAAACCAGGGGGCAAAAGCTTTGCTCTGCCCCCTGGTCACAAGGAGAAAAAAGGCAATGGCAAATAAAAAACACTGGTGGCAGGAAGTGCCGCTTACAATCAGTGCTGTTCAGGCTAACTGGGGCAATGACCCGGAATGGGTGCTTGATGAGTACGTATCAAAGCAAGGCTTTAATACAGAACAGCTTCTTCACCTTACTGCAGAAGGAATATTAGGTAACTACAACGAAAAGCGTGATGCAAAAAAGCTTGATCGCTATCTTCAAAAATCAAGGGCGCACGGCATCCGCGAGATAGTGTATTTTAATACGCATATCATTGACGGAGATACCGCAAAGGAACACCCGGAGTGGTGCGAACGCACCTCCGACGGAAAAGCCATGATTCAATACGGCACATATAACCTTGTTTGCGTAAATCCCAATGGCTCGTGGCATAAGAACTTTTTAAACGATATCGAAGCTCTTTGTAAGCACGACATTGACGGTATATTCCTCGACGGTCCCGTTATGCGTGATACCGGTTGCTACTGTGATGTATGCCGCGCAACTTTTGAAAAAAGGTTCGGACATTCAATTTATGAAGCTACACGCCGCGAGCTTTATGAGCTGCGCGTAGGCTCGGTCACACAGCATATAAAGGAGACTTACGAGCTTGTAAAGAGTATAAATCCGGAGATTGCGCTTTATTTCAACAATCACCCGATCGGCGGAAGCGTGGTAGGAGTACATGCAAGAAAGCTTTATGATTATGTCGATATCCTCGGCACTGAAGGTGGTTTTCACAGAGCGGAGCTTAATCGCGCGGGACTGTGGAAGGTAAGCGCTAACATGAAAGCGCTTGCGGCTATTTCGGAAGATACGCTGAAGGGAGAGAAACCGCTTGTCTGCTTTTTTTCCGGGAATATGAGCGGCATTCCGTGCTATATGCACACTCCGGCTGAAACGCTCCTTACGTATGCTCAGACTGTTGCAAACGGTGCTAATGTGTGGTATGGCGTTCATTTCAGTCCGTCTGAGTTTATGGACACGGAAGCCTGCCTTACAGCAAAGGAAATGAACGAGTTTGTGCTTTCTCATAAGGACGTATTCGCACCGTCAAAGACCTGCGCAAGGGTAGCGCTCGTCTGGTCGCGAGATACAACCGATAATTATGAAACAAGTATAGATGAAAGCGATTTTGTAGCTGCAAGAAAAGCGCAGAATGTTGAACGTGGTGATCATTTTACTGCTGTTACATTTATGATAGATGTACTTGAGAGAAATCACATCCAGTTTGATATTATAGACGAATATCTCATCCAGAATGGGACGATAAACAACTATGAAGCAGTTATACTTCCGGAGCTTGCCTGCGTGTCGGAAAAGACAGCGGAATATATCAGAAGCTACGTTGCCGCGGGCGGAAACGTGCTTGCAAACTTTGATGTGGGAGTATACGATGAATTCGGCAGATTTGAGGGAAGATCAAAGCTTAGCGACGTTTTCGGAATATCTGGTGAGCTTAAAACGGTAAAGTCTCCGGGCATCGGAACATCGTATATGTTTAAGGAAAAGGAGAATGCACTTTTGGATACGCTCTCTTTCTTCCGCATCCCGTCACCGGTGTTGAATGCCGAGTGGGATATAGCGCCTGATGCAGAGGTGTTGATGAGTACGACATATCCGTATGAGACCGTTTTCGGAGATATCGCGAAAGCAAAGAGATATCCGTCTGTTATAAAGCACACTTACGGAAAAGGTTGTGCATATTACATCAGCGGAAACATCGGCGAAACGGCAACGAACGTAAGGAATATTCCGGACTATGCAAATCTTATAAGGCAGTTTTGCGACATCACCTCGAGCCCAGTTGTAAAGTCCGACGCAGCAGGACTTTATGAGGTTGTGTTAAGACGTCAGGAAAACAGGTTTATTCTACATATAATCAATCTCACCGGGGCAATGGAAAGACCTGTTCGTGAGCTTGCTCCGTTATACAATGTTCCGTTTGAACTAAGCCTTGACGGATTCGGAATTGAAAAAGAGAGCTATTCTGTAGCTTCCCTGCGCGGGGCGAACCTCAAAAACGTGAAGGTTAACGGCAATAAGATAAGCTTTGAGGTTGACAAAATTGACGCTTACGAGATAATAGTAATTGAGTAAATGAGGTAAGTGAAATGAATGTACTTATTATGACGGACCTTGAGGGGGTTAGCGGTGTTGAGCTCAAGGAACAGGTTCACGATACAAAATCTGCTGGATATCGCTTTGCCTGTGAAAGACTGATGGCAGACACTAATGCTGCAGTAGAGGGCGCAAAGCGCGCCGGTGCAGATGTAGTATATGTCGTAGACGGTCATGGCGGAGGCAAAAATTTCATTGATTCAAAGCTGGATCCGCGGGCAACGAAGGTGTCAGTGAGCGAGTTTGGCGAAATGCTTGAGGATGTACAGATTGATGCGTATCTTCAGATTGGTGCGCATGCTATGCCACACACACCAAAGGCATTTCTCAGTCATGTAATGTCGTCCGCAAGGTGGTACAATTATCGGATAAACGGAGTATGCTACGGCGAGATTGCTATGAGTGCATTATATGCAGGTATGCATGGTGTGCCATGCGTTATGGTGTCGGGCGATACGGCGGCTTGCACT
>SVLF01000050.1 GCA_015068085.1 Oscillospiraceae bacterium | reverse complement strand
TTTATAAGATGTTCGGCATTTGCCCAGCAAAGTGCATCATACGCCCATGTGCTGATATTACCCGAATCGGCAAACTCCGAAAGTGTAAACTCATTATCCTTTACATATCCTTTCAAACTCGCATAGCGATAGAGGATAGCCGCCATCTGTTCGCGCGTTATACCTTCATCCGGAGCAAAGCGCACCTCACTCATTCCCGTAGCTATGCCGTTAGCTGTTGCCCAGGCAACAGCATCGGAATACCATTGACCTTCCGGAACATCTTCAAAGCTATGATTCTTCACGTCAGCTTCAGCGTCTGCCATTCTGTGAAGCACGGTTACGAGCATTGCACGGGTCATTGAAGCGGATGGAGCAAACTCTTTTTCCGACACGCCGTTAAACAACTTGTTCTCAACAGCAAATTCCACCGCGTTCTTATACCAAGCGCCATCCGGAACATCGGCAAAATCTGTTTTTGAAGGCTGTGCATCAGGTGTCTTTTCTTCCTCCACTTTTTCTTCTGCCTTTTCTACATTTCCGGATGCAGCAAGGCCACCTATTGCCGGTTCTTTCGTGTAATCTTTTGTATAGAAAAACTCAATACTGTCACCATTTTTTATTGCGCATTCTCTTATTCCGAGAAGCGGAGCTTCTCCGTTTAATTTGTAAAGCCAGCCTGAGTTTTGCCCTGCACCAAATTCGGCAAGAGTTTTATTCCCCTTTGTAATGGAGGAAACATATCCCGTGTCTGCGCCTTCATATTTCAGGTTGTTTTCGTTACACCCCTTTACAAATGCGTGGTATATGGTTGCTCCGTCGCCCGGAAGAGTTACGGTATACGAACTGAGCCAGTTTCCATTATCCGCCTTTATTGTGAGCAAAACCGAAATCTGATTTCCCTGTGGCGCAGAAGGCGTATTTCCGCCCGTATACTCATCCGTTGCACGTGCAGGCGAAAGAGTGATTCCGTTAAAGTCATACACATTGTATGCCCCATCTGTTTTTATCGCGCCTGCGAGCGCAATAAGCGCACGGAAAGCTTGCTCGGTTGAATAGTCACTCACGGTGATATTATCCGTATATCCAAAACCGCCGTTATCTTCAAGCGCAAACGAAAGAAGCCCGTCTATGATGCTGTTGCCGTTCTTTATAAAACGCGCATCTGTCTCAACATCCACATCTGCCGCGGCAAGCGCAATCGCGACCATTGCAGTTGAATTTGAGTTTCTTCCCGACCAAGAATCAGAAAAGCTCCCGTCTGCATTTTGCTGTTCGGATAAGTATGTAAGAGCAGTTTCGATTGCTTTGGTTACGTTGGTCTTTACCTCAACGTCTTCATCGTTTAAGTAGAACGCAAGCCCTGCTATTGCGTTTGCAGTCGTGTCTATTGTTCCGTACTCATCCCATGCGCCATTCTCGCCCTGGGACGCGAGGAGAGCGTTGACAAGATAAAGCTCCTTATCGCGGTTTTTATACTCATTTCTGTTGTATGCCGCAAGGGTATACGGTGCGCTCCAGACACTTGTTGAATGTTCCGTGCCGCTTAGCTTTTTAACCGCGTCAACCAGCGTGTTGCTGTTCACCTTATAGAGTCTTGTTGCATCCTTTCCTTGTGCGGTGAGAGCAAGAATTGCCTTTGCAAGGTCTGTATCCTTATCAGTTTCCGAAACAGCTTTGATGCTCGCAGTGATAAAAGCGCGGGTTGCATCATCGGACAAAACAGCTTCGGTTTCGGGCGCATACTTCTTATATGCGCCCATATCCATTACTTCCCAGTATGAGCTTTTATCTGTATACGTTTTCGCAATATTTTCAAGTAAAGTGGAAATCTGTTCATCGCGGACTTCTTTTTCCGTCGGCGGAAGAATAATCAGTTCAAATTCGCAGGTATCACTGCTCTCACCCGAAGTGAGCGTAGCTGTAAGAGTTATCGGAGTTGCGCTCTGCGGGCGGGAAAGAATATCACCCTTCTCTCCGAGGACTACTCTGTCAAAACCGCTCCATGTAACTGCAACTTCTCCGATATCGGGAATTTCGATTTCTGACGGCAGAACAAGAGATGAGGTAATCTCAGACGGACTTTCGTTCAGTCCTTTTATATCATCCCATGCAAGCTTCTCTTTTGCAAGAGAAACCATCTGCGCGTCTGTAATTTCTGAATAGATTTTTACTGTGTATACAGTCGGCTCAAGCGTACTTTCCTCAGGAGGCGCAACCGTGAAGGTCAAAGTATTGCATATTTCGTTTGACCAATCCAAATTGTTATACTGTTTCCAGTCGTCATCAAGCTCCCTTGACGGCGAAATGCTTTCTCCGTTGAGTGTTACGGAAACAGTTGCATCCTCCGATGCCGCGACGCTCTTCCACTTTATAAACTTCGGAAGAAAGTTCTTTGTATAATCTTTTATGATATATTCATACTTATCGCTTGCAAAGTCTGTAATAAGGTTGTCATCCGCAGTTCCAGAAAGCGTTGTTACATAAAGCTCTGAAAGTAAGTTTTCCGGAAGCGGATTTATCGCAGCGTTTAGTTCTTTTGCCGCAACTTCAAGCTTTTCTGTCGGAGAGTCTGTACCCCATAAAGAAGTTCCCTTCTTCTCAATATATCCAATCCACATTCCGCCGCTTGTTTTAAAGGCGGGGTGAAGCTCAAGCAGTATTGCAGAAACATCCTCATTAAGAGCGGCTTCGTTATAGATTTCCGCAAGAAGCGCTTCGGCTTCTGCTTTTTCGGCAGTAAGCTTCTGAATCTGCTTTTCACTGAAAGTGCTTGTATCTACCTCTGCTTCCGTTAATTCTTTCAGCTTGGCATAGTTATCAAGAAAAATTCTGTCATAATGGATCATACTCCAGTCTGCACCAAAGCCTATATAAAGCCCGAAGCATCCTTCAACAACTGCGCCGTCGTTTGTTACCGTAGCGGTTTCCACACCGGCGGTGAGACCTTCCCCATCAATACAGAAGCTCCACCCAGCGGAATTAAATACATTTCCGCTGTAATAATCACCAACAGAAATGCTTACGAGATTTCTGAGAATTTCTTTTCCGACATAACCAATCTGCTCAATAAGGGTTCCATCAAAGACGACAGGTCCAAAACCCGATTGTTCCCGGGCGGCTTCAAGAACTTCTTTCACAGTAGAGCCTTTCGAAACCGTTACCGTTATATTCTCCGGAAGATTTGTTGTTTCTTCGTCAATAATGTACGATGCTTTTAAATCTTCATAGAGCGTGTCCGTATCCGCCGCTACGACAGATACATCAAACTTTACAGTGACGTTTATGTTTTCATCTTCCGCAAATGCGGATACAGTGGCTGCGCCAAGCATTATCATAAGCGATAATACAAGGCTTAAAATTCTTTTTACTTTCATTTTCTTTTTTCCTCTTTCAGTTAAAATTTAATATAATAATTTCTATGCCAATACCGGGACATAGGCAGCCACCTCCTCAAAGTAGGAAAACGAAAAAAGCAGTAATCTTTGAAAATGCAAAGACTACTGCGGCAGTTTTCCCGCATCACACATTCTGCCCGCACGAAAATACACCGTCGGACAAAACTACCCTTCCTGTGCAAAAAGCAAGTACGGAAAAGCATCAGAGCAGGTCTTTTGACTCGCACCACATAAAAAACGCCCGTTTATCCTGCCTTCTCAGTTTCCCAATGACCGGCTTTCGCCGACGGATAAACGTTCTTTGGTGCACACAGCGACTGGTATCGTCACGGATTCTGACCGTGTTTCCTTTTCACCGCGCACGCCTTGATCATAAATCTTTTACAGCGCACACGACACTCTGTGTGATTATATTAAATTTTACCATTATATTTTACCATGACATTCAACAAAAAGCAATATAAAAAGGATGCGAAAACGCATCCTTTTTATACGATTTATTTCATTTTATCTTCTTCACGAAGATCAAGAAGATTTATTGCCTTTTGGAAAACTTCTCCCGCGGCATACATTTGAAATACTTCATGCGCATCGCTTCCGCAATAGAACTTACAGCCGCATTCCTTTGCAATTCTGTACGGCAGAAGTGCCGCCTCCTCATCAGCAAACTTGAACGCACCATAGTTAAGCTCTATTCCTGCACCAAGCCGTGCTGCTTTTGTGAAAAGACGCTTCATTTCCGAAACCGGAATTGCTCTTAGCGTTTTAAGGAACACGTCTTTTTCAGGTGCGATAAGCTTACACGTAAGATGAGCTATCCCCACCTTGTGAAACGGCAGGTCCATATCAAGAACTGCATCAAGCCGCCTTATCCACGCATCTGCACGGCGCTCCGGAGTTTTCAGCTCCGTCTCATCTACTGTGAAACCCACGCGGTGCATATGCGTTGTTGCAACCACTATGAAATCAAACAGGTCGTATTTTTCTTCCGATACGCTGAGCGACATATTCTTATCAAGCTCTGCCTCACAGCCGAAAAGAAGCTGTACTCCTTCTGCCTGAGGCAGGGGCTTAATACGGCTTATGTGTTTGTAATTCTGCGGAAGATACCAATCTGATGCGCCGGGCACCGCCTCATCCCAGAAATGGTCCGTAATGCAAACTCTCTTCAGTTTTCTCTTTTTTGCGTATGCAAGAATACTCTCTGCCGTCTGCTCCGGATCATTCGAGCAGGCAGATAAATTGGAATGAATGTGCAGGTCGTGGTCATACGTAAACTTCATAATTATACTTCCTTTACCGCGTAATCAAGTATCCTTTTTATCAATACAGCCACTTCCGCTCTTGTCGTATACTCAACAGGCGCTATTTTTCCGTTTTTTCCATTGACAAGCCCTGCCCCGATGAGCGCAGATACTGCATCGCAGGCGTAGTCCGCAACGGCATCAAAGTCGGGGTATTGCGGGGTAGAAATCCCTCCACCGTCTTCGACGGTCCCCCTCCCTTTAGACAAGGGATGCTCTTTCTCGAGGGCTTGCAGTGCGCGGTAGGTAATTACCATCATATCCTGACGGGTAATAGTACTGCGAGGTGCATACTTATTTTCACCGATACCACTGACTATTCCCGTATTGCGGGCAATCGCAAGCTCAGAAGCGAAATAATCGGATGCAGACACATCTGCAAAGTTCTCGGTGTTGTCCGATTCAAGACCGAATGCACGAACAAGGAGTAGAGCAAAATCCGCACGGGTAATGTTATTTGCGGGTGAGAATGTATTCTCACTTGTTCCCTTTATTATTCCATCGTCTGCAAGAGAGTTTATTGCATCTGCTGCCCATGCATAGTTACCAAGGTCCGTGAAACGGATGGTATCCTTTTCACCCGACGCGTCGGGTGAATTTTCGACATCGGCGGTTTCGTTCTCATCTTGCGGGACGTCGGGGACGCCCGCACCTACATCGTCACTTACAGAAGAATTTCCGGTATCCGATGCGCCTCCTCCACCACCGCTTGCAGAACCACCGGAGTCTCCTGTTGACGGTGTTTCCTCATTTCCGTTTTTATCTCCCGTGGTCCTGCCGTAGACGGTCACGATAAAGTGAAGTGTTGCTTCTCTCCCCAAGCTGTCCCGCGCAGTTATCGCAAAATGATTTTCTCCTACCTGACTTGAATCCGGCTTCCACGTAATTTCACCTGTAGCCGAATTTATTGAAGCTCCTCTTGGAAGAGTTGTTCCGATATACGAAACAGATGCTCCTTCTTCTGCACTTGCAGTTACAATTGTTTTCAGACTGCTTCCTGCAGATACGGTCAGGTCTTCTTTTGCTTCAAATTCCGGAGCCTCGCTTATAACGTTTGGTAAGCGAATGAACGCCTGCTGCCCCTTTGCGATGTTGTAAATATACCCCTTGGAAGAATCTGTTTCATCCTTATGTCTGCGGATTAACGTAACTGCGCCGATATCAAGCTCAACACCGCCGTCAACAGGGCGAGCCTTTTCGATTTTGTATACCGCGTTCTGCACGCCGTCATTTTCAATGTATACAAACTTTCCCGGAAGGGAGTTAACATCAATATGATCCTCAGACGAAACAGTGATAGTGTTTTCAAAAGCAAGCTCTTTAGTAAAATCCGTCACCGTTCCCATATACATATTTTTCAATCCGGCATTTTCACCGATTACAGTTCCGTCATTAACATATGCGTATATAGGCTTTTTATCCTTGTTGATACTGTATAATCCTGCAAAACCGCAGAAATCAAAGCTTATATCCCCGTCACTTACCGTATATACAACCTCGTTGTTTGTTGCATAAACTATGTAGTCACAACGGTCGTCCGTTCTTGTGACCTTAATTACCTTTACAGTGTCGTTTGCTTTTTCTTTCCCACTTTTAACCTCAATAGTTTCTACAGAACAGGAATCGGAGATAAAAGGTGTGTTGCGGTATGGCTCATAGACCGTTGTAAAGAGAGAATCAAGGTTGTTTCCTTTGCGACGTGCAAGAACGTATTCAAACGTTTCAGGCATATTGACGTTGGCATTTGTCTTGATAACATGCCCGCTCGTGAGCGCAACCTCAGTAAGGTCAAAGCTGTTGAGCATCGTCATCCGCAGATGCAGCCCTTTACCGTCTTTCAGAACCTTATTGAAGTCCGTAACCTTGAAATCAACGCTGAATTTTCCTACATCCGAAGCTTTCCGCACGTTTTTCATCCATGTATATCCTGCTGGATATTTAAATTTCGCCTCAGAGGTTGCCTCTGACGGATCGTTTCCGTATTTCACACCACGTCCCGCATATGATCCGACAAAATTTCCGTTTGCAGTGTTATCATCCGTCTGATATAAAATTTCACCAAGACCTTCCGTTGCCGAGATTTCATCCGACTGGCTGTGAAAGCTGTAGATATGGTCGTTTCCGCCTTTTACGCGGAAGAAATCCACGATATACGAATTGTCATCGTCCACACGCACCATAACGGCGGTTCTGCGGTATACGGACGTTTCATTATATGCGCCCGGAAAATCAACATCAACAAGCTTAACCTCTCCGGAATCATCAAAATGGAGTGGATATCCGTGCTTTCCGCTTTCCGGATCCTTTTCGCCGATTTCGTTCTGCATTTTTTCGTTTACCGTGACCGTGTTATGTGCAATGGTTGATTCAACCCACTGGAAACGGTTCTGATCCGAACTGCTTTTTGCCTCGGGAACACCGTTATCCGGTGCAAAGTTAAGACCGAACGCCTCTATACCGATATTTAAAGCATCCTTATGTCCGTGACCGTCGGTTTCGCCGAAATACATCCAGACATCACGCATATTATTTACGTAAGTCGGCTTTGATTTTTCACCGTAGACGCCACCATCACGCAGAACAGCGAAGCCGTAAGACGGCAACATATCGCTTTTTGCGGAAACATCATCGCCGATTCTTTCAAGAATCTCTTTCTGAATGTTCTCCGGTTCTTTTGTGAATATATCATAATATAATCCTTCGACAGTATATCCGTTTCTGCGGTATATGTACTCTGCAAGCTCGTTGCCTAAGTTTGTATCCTTAAGGCACTGGAAGCCTCTGACTAAAACGCTTAAATAGTCTTCAAATTCAACATTTGCAGTCCAGCCGGAGTCGCCTATCTGCGCCGAATGGTCATCTGTGAGCGCAACCGTCATATAAGGCATAAACATCTTTGCAAATTTTGGATTCTTGTAGAGATTATATTTCTCATCGGAGCTGTACATTTCAAGCATATCCGCAACTTTATACAGATAATTTATCCACACAAAGTTGTATCCCGGACCGGTTTCATTTCCCATCCCATCACGGTCTACCGCATCGACAAGATGAATGCTCAGGTTTCCGCCGTCACACTTCGCGGTATTTCCCATCTGTACCCACTCACCCGGCTGATAAAGCCATTGTATAATCTCTCCGCTGTAGGGTTCGCGGTCAAGCACAAGCGCTGCTGCCGCAAGGGTTGACTGCTTCATGCCGTAATTCCCGTTGATGATTCCTTCCTTACATCCTTCGAAAGCTTCGAAAATAAGACCGTTTTCGATGTTACTCCAGATTTTTTCGCCGCTTGTTTTTGGATTTTCAAGTCCGCGTTGCGCGGCTTTTTCCGAAAGGAAGCTCACAACCTCAGTATCCGAAAACATCGGAAAGAACGCATCCGCCGCCTGAATCCAGCTTGTAGCTACCGTTGTATCATTTATATGCCCCAGTATTTTACCGAAGCCAGTGCCGCCGTGAGCAACGAGATACATAGTATCCCACTGCTTGTATGAAAAGCTTGGATAAACATCTGCAATTCTGTCTACAATCACGGCACCGGCTCTGCCGTATTTTTCATCACCGCTGTACGCATAGGCGCGCGAGAGATTATTCACGGCCGTATTTATTTCAAGCCATAGCGAATGCGTGTAGTATGCTATATATCCGTGGCGCTCCTCCGCACCGTTTGAGTATGTTCTTCCGGGAAGATATCCAAGACCGTCATCAACACCCCATGTGGCACCATCAACAGGTGCGCCAGTTTGTGGATCCTTGTTATAAAGCTCAGATGCCGGATTATACAGCTCGGGATAAAGGTCGTTGTGAAGCGCATCCTTTTCCCCGCGAGCAACTGCAGCGGCATTTTCTGCAATTGCACGGTCGCGGTTATAATACCCCTGCTCGTTAAGACCTCGCTCATAAAGAAGCGCAAAATCGTTACTTGGGAAAAGACGCTTACATTCCTGACACTGGATTTTCCACGGACGGTTATATATATCAACCGCGTAACCTCCCGTTGAGCCGGAACCGTACTTTTCCGTTATATCCACACCGCAGTAGCGGCATTTTCTGTATTCCGGGTCATCCTCTGTTCCAACGCGCTGAGAACGCGGAATTCCCTCGCCGGTTATGGAGTTGTAAATCAGTTCATACTTGTCGACATATTCATCTGCACTCTTTAACGCATTTTCGTATGAGGTTTTTGCCCAGTCATATTTCTTTGCATTTTCACGAACAGCCTCACAGCGCTCTGCCGTATAGTATGTTGGCGCAGTTTTCGTTGTTCCCTCGCGAATTTCTACGCACGCCGGCTCACTTTCATATCTGACTCCTGCAATAACCGTACTTGCCGCAACGGAAACCATTCCCGTCTCAGTTGCCACGACATATTTGCCATCGACGATTTCCGCCGCCACGCCGGAAACCGTGTAAACTACTTTTGAATTTGCAATTTCCGCGGTGTTGCCGTTTTCATACTGTACCAATGCCGAAAGAGCAATCTTTTCACCCGTAAACCCCCATTCATCTGCAGAAACGATTATTTTATCTATTTTGCTTGTTTCGTTTACCGTAACCGCACAACTTGCCGTCACTCTGTCTCCTTCATAAATAACAGTTATGTTGACGTTGGTTTTTCCTTGTCCGACAGCTTTCACAACACCGTCTTCAAAGGTAGCAATGCTTTCGTCATCGGAGCTGTATACTATTCCGGCAACCTCGCCTGTAATCTCTGTTCCGTCAAGAAGCCTTGCCACATATTCTGACGTTCCCGTCTCACCAACTTCATATACATTTTTTTCAAGATTAAGATTTAAAAACCTGAATGTATTTTCGCCGTCAAGACGTAAAGCTCGCGGAGTTAAGTATTTTGCCGCATCTTCATACGGCTGTTTAAAGACGAGAAGATGCTCGCCCGCCGTTTCAAACGTCACTGTTCCGAGCTCGTCGCTCACTTGTTTCCACGCACTGAGCGAGCTGTCGTTAAACTCAACCGTTCCAAGACGTGCATCCTTCACAAGAGCTTCCGTAACGGCTTCCGTTCCTTCTTTTACGGGAATGATATACACATCACCTGTTCCGTGACCTGTATCCGCGTATTTTGCACTCACAAGAGTTGACCAATATGTGCCTGCGGCAGGAACATTTATCCGCATAGCAAGCCATTCATCCTTACGGAGCTGGATTCTCACGCGGTTAGCGTTTGTTCCCGTAAGCGACAGTGCAAGAGATGCTCTGTCCGCTGTGAGGTCTTTGGGTCCCATACCGAACCAGCTCCAGTTATCATATGTATGCGCATAGGTTATTCCGCGCATATCATATGCCGTTGAACCGTAAACCGGTGTCCAGCCATTTCCGTATTCATTAAGTACATATTCTTTTGATGCTCCGCTCGGCTTAAGTTCTTTGCCTTCAAGCGTTACTTCAACTTCACCGAACGCCGTTACTCCGTCAAGTGTTACAGATGCTGTGACTTGAGTTTTTCCACCCTCTTTGGTTGCCGTCACAAGACCTGTTTGCGCATCAATCGTACCAACGGAAAAGTCACGTATTCCGAAACGAATTTCCGCATTTGAAAGATCTGCTACGGTACTGTCCGACATCATGCCGGACAAAACCCTTGCATTTCTTCCGTCAAAACCGAGACTTACACTGATAAGAGCGGTTTTGCTTCCGCCGTCAAGGAGCAGAAGCTCCGGATACTGCTCTTTACCGTCAGATTGCTCCTTCATCTTACATACAACAAGATATTTACCTTGCATTTTGAACGTGTGCTTACCAAGCGTGGTTTTTACCGTATCTTCTGTTTCGGAAAAATAATTTACTTCTCCGAGTTTGCTTTCTTCCGTTAGTGCAGCTTCAATATCCGCTGTACCGACAGGTATTATATATATTTCGCCAATTCCGCCGTCAGGCTTTTTTGCATGCTCTAAGACAACATCGCAGCTTCCGGTTACAGGAACGTTTACCTCAAGCACAAGAGCGCCCGATGCGTCCTCTTCTGCCTTTTCAAAATCGTAAACCGCGCTGTATGCAGAATAACCAGGCTTTATTACAGACACGGGTATCGAGCAGGAAACCGACGAGCTGCCGCGCACTGCAGTAACCGTGATTTCTGTATCACCCGCCGAAAGCGCAGTTACAACACCGTTTTCATCAACGCTTGCAACAGCTTCATCTGCAATTTCATACTGCACCGCGAAATCTTCTTTTTCTGCCTCTGTACAGTCGGAAAGATACACGCTGATATCAACTTTTTCGGTTAACCCTTCTTCAACAAGGAGTTCCTTTTTTTCTGCAACAATTCCTGCCACGGCAGTTTCTTCACCGCCGTAAAAGGTGATTGATGACGGATAGAGATTATTGCTTCCTCCGTCACCTTTTCCGCTTGCACGGAGCACAAGAAGATATTTCCCGGGGCTTTTGAAGGTGATATTCCGGAAATCCGCCACCTGTCCGAGAATTTGAGCCGTGCCATAGCAATTGAAGCTACCAAGCCTGTTTTTCTTATCAAGCAGTGCTTCTGCTATATCCTTGACGTTGCCGTCAAGCAGATAAACCTCTCCACTTCCGCCGTTTGTTCCGAGCGCATAATCAAAGCGCGTTTTAAACGTTCCGGAAACCGGGACATTCAGCGTCATTACAATATACTGGTCGGTAACCGTTCCGACCTGGAGGCCATAGCTCATTTTGCGCAATGTACTTATCTTGCTGCTTATTGAATGCGGCAACCAGATATTTTTTGTTTGGTCTCCCGTTATAGAGAGAAACGGGGTCGTATCAACTATTTCGTATCCAAAATCATATTTAAGCGAATAATCCGAAAATTCAAGTTCTTCGTTGCTTACATTAACCGCGGCATCAACATCAAAAGGAGACATCCCCGGCTTTTTGACGGTCACCGTTACCGTTGCCGTACCTTCGGAAACACCCGTCACCTCACCGTCTTCACTCACAACGGCAATTTCCGCATTTTTGCTTTTATATTCAAACGCTGCATCAGATAAATCAAGCGCATTACCGTCGCTTAAATATCCGCCGACAGCAAGCATACAGGACTCATTTATCTTCAGAAGCTCATTCTCCGGAGCCGCCGAAACGCTCATTGGAACAAGCTTATCTCCACCGGATAGCGTGAGCTCATAAATGCGAGACTGGGAATCAGCCTTACCGTCGGAGTATTTTCCGCCTTCTACATAGAAAATGAGATAATGCTCGCCTTCCGGAATATCCTTTTCTATTGCCGTTTCTATTACTCCAAGCTTATTTGCTTTGTTATTCTCAACATACAGCTTTGAAATATCAATATTCTCTGCAAGGAGCGGAAGAGATGTTACGTCAGTCTCATTCGAAAGCAGTGTTGATGAATCTGCAATATATATATCGATATCTGTAGATGCGTTGGCAATCGAATGAACCTTCATAGCAAGCTTGTTGTATGTTCCGCCCGCCGGAACGTTTATCTTAATTGCCGCCCAGCTTCCGACATAGCGCATAAAAAGGCCGTAGGATGCATTCATATGCGGTCCGGAAGTTCCGGTTCTATTATCCACATTATGAACTAACTCACCTTGCCAGAAGCCGTTTGTGTGCTCGTATTTATATGCCGTGATATCCGTTCCGAGAACGGAATTGTATTTTGAACCTGTATTTTTGAATTCGTACAAAATTTTTACATCCGATAGAGCACTTTTTTCTTCAGCAAATGCTGACACAGGCAAAAGTGATATTACCATTACAAGTGCAAGGACGAACGATAATAATCTTTTCTTCATGTTGCGTTACTCCTCCTCTTTTACAATTTCCAAAGCTTTCCCACATCCGTCAAACGGCATTATATTATCCGTGAAATAAGCTCCTATGGGGTTGTTTATCTGCACAGCCGTGCGCGCACGGGATACGACATTGCGCACGGAAATGTTATAAAACTCATCAGCCCGCGGTCCGCGGCTGTTGTACGGGGTGGCATCTCCCACACGCACCGCAAAGATTCCTCGTGTCATATGCGGACTGTCCTTTGATGTATCAAAAACGCCGTCCACAAGCACGTTATAAAGCTTGCCGCCGCCACGGCAAAGCAGACGCACATTTGAGCAAAGTGCCGAGGACATAACATTACGGATAACAATATTACAGATATCATCAGACTCGTCCGGGCGTTTAAGCGCAGTCTCAATCTTCCACGGAAGCGAGGTTACCGCAACGGTATCATCCTCTGTAAAGCCGGTTATGTTTTCGATAATTATATCGCGGCAACCGCGGCGGATGTCAATTCCGTCGGCATTTTTTATCCTTATCGCCTCGTAATTATCAAAATCAAGGCGGTGTTTTATCTCTCCGTTTTCGTCAAGATATGTATCATCCGCACAAAAATCAATGTTCGCTATATATCCATCCCGGCAATAGACGAAGTTAAGAGCCCACCAGCGCTGATTTCTTACGTGAAGTCCGGTCACCTTAAACCCACGCACACCGCCGAAGAGGATAATGTTGTTTACATATATCTCCGGTCTGCCGTCACGACCGCAGTTGCGTTCTGAAAGCCCGTTATATTCACCGCCGTCAAGGATAACGTTTCCGCGACCTTCTATGATGATATTCCTGTCGTTTTTGTCCGTATTCCGGCAATTTTCATTTGTGAACATATTGCAGAAGGTGTTATCTGCCATACGCAGATTGCAGTTTTCAAGAACAAGATGAAAGTCCGACGGGATATTTATTGTTTTTTCAATTTCGTAATTTCCGCTTATTACTGTGAATCCTGCCGAGCAATCAATCTTCTTCTGAATGATTTCTGCCCCGTTTTTTATAAAGCTCATATCCGTCTTTCCTTTCAGGTTTTAATCTTCAAGCCCCATTCCGCGAAGATCTGCAATCTGACCGAACTTTTCACAGTCGTAAAGCTTCCAGATGATCTGCAATCCTTTAAGTGCGGAATACCCGTCCGTCATCGGCTTCTTGCCCGTTCTTACGCAGTCAACAAAGTGAGCGACCTCATGCTGGGTTTCCTTCGTAAGCGCACCTTCGCGCTTCCAGACAACTCTGTATTTATGCGAATCCTCATCCGTTTCTCCGGGCTTATGCTCGCGGAAGGTATCATACACGCGTACCTCGCCGGAGCGGATTTCAAACTCAAGCGTACCCTTTTCCATTATAATCTGGAAGTTTGTTCCCATCTTCGTTCCGCGCGAGCCCCAGGTTGCACCGTGATAACCGAGTGCGCCGTTTTCAAACTTCATTGTAAGAACGCTTGTGCCTTCGCCTAAAAGCCAGGGCGTACCAACAGTTGTGCCAAAATGGTTTCCGGAAACCGGATTTCCGCAGAACCAAAGGAGAAGATCAACATAATGGCAGCCGTGGCTGAAGAACTGGCCACCACCAAGGCATGCAGTCCCCTTCCAGTCCTGATCATTTGCGAGAGTGTACTGTTCCGTCCAGATGGACATCTGCATAATTTTTCCGAACTCTCCGCTGTCCACCATTTCCTTAAGCTTGCGGATGCCCTGCCAGTAACGCACGGGGTATGCACACATAAGCGTTACGCCGTTTTCTTCACAGGTCTTTATAAGACTTAAGCATTCCGCTTCCGTATTACAAAGCGGCTTTTCCATAAGCACATGCTTTTTGTTCTTTGCAAAGAACATTCCGCACGGATAATGCAAATGATGCGGAAGCGCAACGAGCACTGCATCCACATAATCGAGCATCGTGGTATAATCCGTTGTGACATGGGGGTTATTAAGAACGGTTGCCACATCCTCTGCAAGAGAGCGCTTTACATCACAGACCGCGCTGACCTCTACGTTATCAAGCATCTGTATTCCCTCTGCGTGGCGTTTCATCATTCCTCCGCAGCCGATAAGTCCTATTCTGAGCTTTTCCATTTTGCATTTTTCTCCTTGTTTTTTGTTTTTTATAGGCGGAGCAAAGCCCCGCCTGAATGTTGTTATATTACTCTGCTGTTGCGTAGATTACCTTATACGCATCGCCGTCTTCATAGATAAGATATCCCTTTGCAGTTCCGCTTGCCTTTGCAGTGAACTGACCGTGAGCGGAATTCCTCTGTGATGTATATTTAGCGGTGCAGGAATCAACCGTAGGCTCTCCTGCGGTACTGAAGAGGATACCGACCTCAACGATTTCAAAGTCTGCCGCGTCGTATTCTATCATGTATGCACCGCCGTTTCCGCTTTCAAGAACGATAAGCGGAAGCTTTTTGTCACCGGATTTTGCTGAATCAGTGATTGCTTCTGTGGATTCTTCAATCTCTGTTGTGTCCCAGAGATAATATGTATACTCCTGATTATAGCTTACCACTTTTCCGTCACGTTTCCAAGCGGTAAATCCTTCCGTTGCAACCGGCGTGATTGCGCTGTCAAATGCAGTTTTGTCCGAAACCGGAGTTCCGTTTACGGTTGCCGTTCCGGCATTTGCGTTCGGAGTGTGACGTGCTACTGCGCGGGTGAGAGAATTTACTTTTGAAAGATCAAGCAGTGTGTCGTCTCTGATGAACCAGTTGCCTGCTTCAAACGTAAATCCGGTGATAGCATCCGGTGTCGGAGCAGCTTCATCAGCTGACTTTGTTTCGATATAATCGCCGTTCTGGTTGTAGTATTCAACCATTGCTTCGTTTTCGTAGCTTTCTGTAACGTAGCAAGCCGTTACGAATGTGTTTGTAAGAAGGCTCATTTCAAGCGGGTTTTTATCACTGATGTAAGATTTGTAATCATCATTTTCATTATTGCTTCCGCGCTTCCAGCCGACGAACTTGTATCCCGGAATTTCAGGTGCTGTTGCAGATATTGCACTTCCGCGCGGTGCGGAGATTATTTTGTTTTCGTTTGCAATGCCGTCTACCTTGACTTTAACATCGTTACCGTCAACATTTGTAACCGCGGAGAAGGTTGCAGTGGGTGCTGTTGCCTTTACACCGGAAAGGGTGATGGAATGTATCTGCGCCTGAGGTGTTGTACTATCTTCATCTGTTCCTTTTCCTCCTCGTAAGCAAAATACAAGATAATGCTCTCCTACAGCCAAAAACTTGTTAATTTTCACTGAAACTTCCACTGAATTATTATTGGCAGAAACCGCTTTATAGAGATTCAGATCATCAACAACCACCTCAAGCTGTGCTAAATCCGTATCATCCGAAAACTGAGTTTTCACACCAGCATAGTACATATCAATTTTTGTAGTTGTGTTATCATCCCTTTTATATTTAAAGTTGATGCTATTGTAATTTCCACTTGCGGGAATATTAATTTTCACAACAGCCCACGAATTTAAATTGCGCATAAACAACCCTGCGCTGGAGTTCAAATGCGAAGCGCTTACGCCTGTTTTGCCAAATGCGTCATATACAAATCCACCTTCCCACTTGTCAGTTGTATACTCATAAGTATAATTTGACAAAGTCGGACCAAGAAGTTCTTCATAGCCCTTTGGGGTTTGCCCGTCATCCTTATAAATGATGTTTCCATCCTCATCTGTAAGAGGTTTCGTTTTATCATAATAATATTTTCCACCTACTCCTTTAAAATCGTACGTCACCGAAACCGTATCGTCTGCTGTTTCCGATGCAAATACCGTTGGCAAAAGCGACAACGCCATTGCGAGAACTAATGCGATTGATAATAAGCTTTTGATTTTTTTCATTTTCTTTTTACCTCCAAAATTTTTCTTTACTTCACAGTCAATCTGTGATAGTATCTTAATTATAAAGTAACTTTTAGCAGAAATATATACATAAAAATGTACTAAATTGGTACATTTATGACAAGGAGGCGGTTTTAAATGTATAAATTTGCCAGCGCAAACATTCCGGAGGTTTTGAAAATAGACTCCGTTATATCGGCGTTCCGTACAACGCGCGACAATGATAATGACAACGGAGACGGCGAAGTACACGGCTTTCAGGAGTTTGTTTATGTTGAAAAAGGCGAAATCAATATGCTTGTTGATGATGAGATTTATCATCTTCTTCCCGGTCAGCTTATCCTTTTTCCCCCGCATTCCTTTCACAGCATTGCCACTTCCCACGAGGCCGTTATCAATGTTGTGTGTTTTTCTACGGAGTCTCCGTTCATGCAGCGCTTTAAAAACAACATTATCACACTTAATGACCGCCAGGCAGAGGACATTTTGCACATAACTGCGCTCGGAAAGCATATTTTTACCACGCCGCCGAGAAGCGTTTATGACCGCGGCACTCTCCCGCGAGAAGACATTAAGGACTACGAGCTTCAGCGACTTGCAAACCTTATTGAGCTTTTTCTCTTTGACCTATACGAAAGCTCAACCGAAGCATCTGCCACAGTGCCAGCAAGCTCGATAAACATAGCAAACTATCACAGCGACCAGCTTCACCGCCTTACAGATTTTCTGAGGGCGAACCTTGAACGCAATCTTACTCTCGAGGAAATAAGCACCGGACTTCAGCTAAGCATTCCTAACCTTCACCGCCTATGCAAAAAACAATGCGGTTGCGGACCGATTGCGTATTTCATTGCACTTAAGATAGGTGAAGCGAAAAAGATGATGCGCAAAACTTCACTTAATTTTACGCAGATTTCAGAAAAGCTCGGTTTTTCATCGGTGAACTATTTTTCAAAGCTTTTTAAAAAGAAAACAGGTATGACGCCGTCAGAATACGCCAAGTCGTTTTATCACAAGTAGCCACACCTTAAAGCATGCATAAAAAGAGACCGCAGACAAAGTCAATGAGTTGACATTATCTGCGGTCATTTTGTATGCTATTATCTTAACGTAAGGACGTCCCCCACGGTATCTGCTGTAATCTCGTATGTACGTCCGTCGACTATCTTAACGCGGGGATCTCCGGAGATAAACGGAAGCGTTCCGCGCTCAACAAGCTCAACGCGAAGCGTGTACGGCTTCTGCATTGTATACGGCGGTATTTCACGAAAGCGGCGTATTGCCTCTTTTGTGCACTCCGCTATCTTTGCATGTGCCTTTTTCTTTGGAAGAAGCATCGCTCCGTTCCACGTCATACCGCGCTTAACCTCGCAGGTAACGGTTTCAGGGAGGAAGCTTTTTACCTCTTCACACAGCTTATCGTCGCCCGATACCATGATGACAGGCTTTCCCATATCACCTACTGCAAGAGCGTCGAGCTTTGCCTCACCGGCTTTTTCCCCGTTGAGCCAATAGTTCTGGATTGTTTTGGAATTGAATGTATGCTCAAGCGTTGCGCCGCGAGTCCCCGCCATAGCGTGATATCCGAGAAGGATTACGGCATCACAGTCCTCAAGACCGATGAAACGCTCCTCTCCCATATATCCGCAGATGTAGTAATCCGCGTTTTCGGAAAGACGCTCGTAAATAACAGTCCTGCTTGTTCCGTGGCAGTCACGCACATAGATTTTATCTACTCCGGCTTCCTTTGCCGCATCAACGCAGGCGTTTATATCCTCCGTCATCATAACTCTGCCTTCCTGAATTTTCACGGGATCCTCTGTAATCTGGTCTCGCGAGAAAATACCGCTGATACCTTCAAGGTCAACCATTATGTATAAGTTCATAAAAATCACCTCTGCATATGTATTATCGGTTATATTATTACATACTGCTTTTTCGATGTCAATGTCTTTTTCAGTCAAAATTTTGCACTTTTGTGACGGAGACTTCTATAAAACGAAGGAAGCAAAAACTGCTTCCTTCGCCATAATCAATTTTATAAAAATACAGATATTTACTTTATGCTATCGAGAATTCTTGCAATCAAAACTGCAACTTCTGCACGCGTTGTATAGTCGGCCGGAGCAATCTTTCCGCTCTTTCCGTTTACTAAACCTGCGGAGATGAGCGCCGCAACGGCATCCTTTGCGTAAGGTGCAACGTTGGTGAAATCGGGGTATTGCGGTTCGTCATAAATGCCGAACCCTACATCAAGTTTCCGCAATGCCCTGTAAACAATCACCATCATATCCTGACGGGTGATTGAATTGCGAGGTGCAAATTTGTTTTCACCGATGCCACTAACTATTCCCGCGTTGCGGGCGACCGCAAGCTCAGATGCGAAATAATCACTCGCAGACACATCTGCGAAATTCTCTGTATTGTCGCTTGTGAGATTGAATGCGCGAACAAGAAGCAGAGCAAAATCCGCACGCGTGATGTTATTTGCCGGCGAGAACGTAGTTTCCGATGTTCCCTTTATAACACCTTCTGCCGCAAGCGCGTCTATCGCGTCTGCTGCCCAAGAGTGATTAGTTAAATCCGTGAAGTTCGGAACGTCGTAAACGCCGTTCCCTACATTGGGTTGTGCGGTGTCGTCATTATCTTGCAAGACGTCAGAATCTCCGTCCCCCACATCGGTTTTATCAGAAGAATCACCCGTATCCGGTGCGGCACCGCCGCCACCGCCTGCAGAACCACCGGGGTTTCCTTCCGGTGTGGTGGTTGAGTCGGTAGTTTCGCTATCACTTTCCGGTTTCCCGGTCGTTGAACCATAAACTGTTACAGTAAAGTTTATCGTTCTTTCTCTTCCAAACTCATCTCGTGCAGTCACCGCAAAATTATGTTCACCTATCTGAGAATTATCAGGCTTCCATGTGACCTTACCGCTATCCGCTTCAACAGACGCACCACGCGGAATATTGCTTCCGATATATCTTACCTTCGTTCCATCCTCAGCTGTTGCTGTCAGCGTTGTTGTTATTGTGCTTCCTGCACTTACCGTCAGCTCATCAACTGCATCAAACCTCGGTCCGTAATCCTCAATGTTTGATATCGGGATAGAAACGCCCTGACCTATGCCTATGTTATATACATACCCCTTATCAAAGTCATTTACATCTGCATAGCTTCTTATCATTGAAGTAGTGCCGATATCCAGTTCAAGAACATCACCGTTCTGTACAGCATCCTTTATCATATATGCGCCACTCTGAACCCCGTCGTTGTTTACATACACTGCATTGCCGATAATCTTCGACGTATCAACAGTATCGTTCGTCTTCACATATATCTTATTTTCCCACGAAAGCACTTTAGTAAAGTCAGATACCGTTCCGGTGTATGCGCTATACTCATATGGCTTATATTCCGCATCATCCGTCGCACAGATAATATCACCGTCGTTTATATAGCTATAAATATTCTTATTTGCTGCATTTACGCTGTAAACTCCGACAAAGCCACGGAAGTTAAAGCTTATTCCGTTCTCACTGTCCGTTACGGTATACAAAACATTGTTGTTTGTCGCATAGACGATATAGTCAACACGTCCGTCGGCACGAACCACCTTTACAGCCTTCGCAACGTCATCACGCCCTTCCCTTGCTGTGCTCGACGGAGACACCGTCACCGGAACACCTGACATTTCGGTAAGATAACGGTTGTTCCTATACGGTTCAAAGACCGTTGTATAGAGGGTGTCAAGGTTTGTTCCTTTACGTCTTGCAAGAACGTATTCAAAGGTTTCAGGCATAACTCCGGGAGTGGTTTCATTAGAACTGTTCTGAACATAACCGCTTGTCAGTGCGACCTCATCGAGCGGATAGCCGTCATTTAACATCGTCATGCGGAGATGAAGGCCCTTACCGTCCTTAAGCACCTTTCTGAAGTCGGTCACGTTAAAGTCAACCGTGAAGTTTGACACTCCGCTTGTATCACGGCGCACATTCTTCATCCATGTATAGCCGCCGGGGTAAGTAAACTTACTTGAACTGAGGCTCGGATCGTCGCCGAACTTTACATCCGCACCTGCATACGAACCGATATAGTTGCCGTCTGCCCTACCGTTATCCGTCTGATACTCGATATTGTCAAGTCCTACTGTTTCATAAATCTCATCAGACTGGCTGTGGAAGCTGTAAATATGGTCATGACCGCCCTTTACGCGGAAGAAGTCAACCGCATAGGAAACATCTGCACCGACATTTACCGAAACAAGAGTTCTGCGGTAGATATCCGTTGCGTCGTACGCCATGTGACCGTCGATGTCCATAAGCTTTATGTCACCCGAATCGTCAAAATGCATCGGACCGAGCTTTCGCTGATTATATATCTGCGCAGTTTCGTTTACTGTAACGGTATTGTGTGAAATAGTCTGTCTTATCCACTGGAAGCGATTAAGGTTTGCGCCCGTTGCCTCGGGATATCCAAGATCCGGTGCCATATTAAGACCATATGCCTCAAAACCGAGATTAAGTGTGTCCTTATGCGTGTGCGACATTTTATGCTCATTTGAACCGAAGTAGAGCCACCAGTCACGCATATTATTGTTATAGGTCGGTGTTCCTTTTCCACCATAGACCGCACCATCACGAAGAACCGCAAATCCGTAACCGGTGAGCATTGTGCTTTCACGTAAAATACCATCGCCGAGGTCAATTCTGTCAAGAACTTCCTGTTCAAGTTTTTCCGGGTTATGTGTGAAAATATCGTATCTGAGACCTTCTGCCGTATACCCGTTTTCGCGATAAAGCTCTTCCGCAATAATGTTGCCAAACGGCGTATCCTTGAGTTCCGCAAACGCACTTGCGCTCGGCGAAAGCTGTATCACATTATCTGCCGGAGCGCCGGTATCAGCTATCTGTGCAGTGTGGTCATCTACAAGTACAAGCGGTATCTGTGAGATGAAGAGCTGCGCAAACTTAGGATTTTTGAACAGGTTATATTTCGGGTCATCAGTATACAGGTTGAGATATTCCGCGCACGACTGAAGCATCGGCACCCATCCGGAATGGTAGCTCG
>SVLF01000049.1 GCA_015068085.1 Oscillospiraceae bacterium | reverse complement strand
TGCGCTGAGCTTTGCTATAAGTTCAGGATCATTTTCATAAAGAAGCGGAAAAAATATATCTGCAGCCTCCGCCAACACAGCTGCATAAACACCGTCATTAAGGTATCCAAATAGAGTTCCAAAACGAGTGTTTGCATCAACCATACGGTAGAGATGTGCATATTCATATATATCAAATCTCGCATATACATCTGCTATTCTGTCAAGAAGGATTGCACCTGCTCTGCCATATTTTTTATCGTTGGTATACATATAAGCATAGCCGAGGTCTTTGGGGATGCAGGTAAGCTCAAGCCAGACATCATAATTATACCTCGCTATATAGCAATGACGGTCATAAATGTCGTCAGCCGGGTTGTCTGGTGTACCGCCATTATCTATTTTCCCTGTGGTGTAGCCAAAGCCGTCATCAACACCCCATGTTTCCACGCGCTCAGTTTCATAAAGACGTTTTCCTAAGTTTACGGTTGTTTCATTTCCGACATCCTGATAAAGGTCATTATAAAGATATCCTCCCTTGACGCCGTACCCGTAATAATCCTGCTCCTCGCGCGTCATAAAAGCTCCATTTTTGATTTCTGCCTTGCGTTCATCAGAAACCACACCGTCAGGCAAGCTTATTCCTTTTGCAATGAGCATTTCTCGGTGAGCTTCAAGAGCCTGAGCACGGTTGAAATCTCCGTTCTCATCAATACCAAGCTTTACAAAATCCTCAAAGCTGTTTGACGGGAAAAGGCGCTTACACTGCGTACACTGTACCTTCCACGGACGGTTTGTCACATCGACCTTCCATCCACCTGAGCTTGTTACGGATTTTCCGCAATAGCGGCAAACATCCATATCTGTGTTATTTTTACCGAAGGTTTGTCCCGCTTTCGGAATACCTTCACCGATAATAAGGCTGTAATATACGTCAAAATCCTCAAGAATTCCATCCGCTTTCTTAACAGCCGCTTTAACCTCAGCACGCGCCCAGTCATATTTTTCTGCATTTTCACGGGCATTTGCAATCATTTCCTCGGTATAGATTGAGCGACCTGTTTTTGTCGCTCCCTTTTCAAGAGAAACAGTGCATTCAGCCTCATAGCTGTCTCCTTTGAATGTGCCGACTGCATGAAGCGTTACTATTCCTTCAGCATTCGCCGAAAGCTTACCGTCGGAAAGTGTTGCCGCACCCTCAGGCTCGCAGGCGGAAATTGAAATTTCTGCATTTTCAATTTCCATATCATTGCCGCTATTCATACGAGCAAGCATTGAAAGGTCTGTGCTGTCACGTAAATACAATGTTTCAGGAGCATCAATCCACGGATAATCAACTCCGCTGTTATCCGTAACGGTGACGGCAACTGAGCTTTGTGTTGTCTGTCCGTTGTATTCTGCCGATACAGTGAGTACGGCATTTCCTTCACTTATACCTCGTATCTCATCACCCTCAGCGGCTAAAATATACGGAGCAGAAGACGAGTAAGTAATCTCTAAATCATCCTCAGGAACAACAGTCTTGTCGAGAAGTTTTCCGCTTACTTCAATTTCAGAGGTCGTACCAACATCAAGCTCTGTTTCGCACTTAACATCAAGTGTCTTAAGCCCGTCATAGCCGTCAAGCGTGAGATTTGAGAACGCACAATAGCCCACGCAATCGTATACAAGGTAATACTCTCCCACCTCAAACAGTCTGCTTTCAAGGCTTGCCGGGACCGGTTGCAGAGTATATGCATCCGTACCACCAAGGCAGTTTACCTCACCAATCTTATAATCATCAGTAAACATTGCTTCAAGCGCATCTCCCGAAAGCTCGGTATCATCTGCCGGAATCATATACATCGTCATAATTCCGCCGTGAGGACTTCTTGTTGCATACACCTGCTTCGGAGCATAAACCCCACGCGTAGGAATCTTTACCTTAAATGCAATCCAATGAGAATTTACGTCCATACCCCAATCACGGTTACGGATATTCTGGGTATCTCCCTCATATTGATTGACTCGTCCTGCCGCGTGCGTCTGTCCTGCGGAGTTATCCACATATGCCCAATTCCCTGTTTTTTCATATGTATAATCCACAAGCGGAGTCATATCATAGTATCCGTTAAGGTGAGAATCAAAATCATAAACAAGTTCTGTGTTTGCAGCAACAAAAGCATCTATCATTATACTCTTTCTATCGCTTAAGTCGTCACCGTAGCTGACCGTGATTTCCAAACCTTCAGCCGCACTTAAAGCCGTAAGAACGCCGTTCTCGATCTTTGCAGCTGACAGATCGCTTACCGAATATGTAACCTCTGACGGAGAAAGCTCTTTTTCTTCACCATCCGTCATATAAGCAACGGTAGAAAGAGTTGTCTTCTCTCCCTCCAAAAGGCGGGTTGATGCTATCTCAAGCCCTATCTCGGTAGCAATGGCACCCTCACCTCCGTCAAGAATGAGATCACCAAAGATCGCATCATCTCCGGTTGCAGAATATATAACATAATACTCTCCTGCCGAAAGCTCCGTTGCGCTGAATATCTCGGGATCTTCTGCCATTTCATGAGTTGCTGTGCCGGTATTACAATCAAGCGTGCCTATAAGATTTTCTGCACTTCTTGCTGCAGAAATTTCCGCTGCGGTAAGTTCCTTTTTGACCGGCAACATATAAACTTTGATTATCCCCGACCCGGTCTTACCACCGTAATACTGATGCGGAATGTAGAATCCATCCTTATACACCTTTATCTTCATTGTAAAGGATGCACCGTTAAGCTGCATGCCTAAATCACGGTTACGGATATTCTGATAAGTACCGGTATCATTCTCTCCGTTCTTGCGCGCACCGTGAATTTGACCGAGCGAATTTGCATAATAGCTCCACATCTGATGCGATGCAGCATAATCCATCTTCGCAAAAGGTGTTGTATCATAATAGCCCTGAATTCCGTCAGAATACTTGTATGCCATCGTGTAACCTGATGGAGTAAGCTCCTTTACGGTTATGCTCATTTTTGCTGAGCCTTCTCCTGCAGAAGCGGTTACTTCGGTCGTTCCTGCGGAAAGTGCCGTCAGAACTCCGTTTGAATCAATCTTTGCAACTGATTTATCTGAACTGTCGTAAATAACCTCAGCGTTTCCAAGAGCTTTTTCCGTTGCATCGGTAAAACAAGCATTCACTTTAAGCTCAACCGTTTCATCCTTAAAAACTACTGACGGCAACCCGGCATCAAAGGCAAGCTCTGTTACAAGAGAACCTTCACCGCCGTCAAGGATGAGATTACCAAAAAGTGAGTCATAACCGTTTGCGTTATATATAACATAGTATTCGCCGCGGTCAAGCTTAACCTCGTCGAATATTTCGGGGTCTTCCGCAATCATATGATAAGAAGAATCTATGTTGCAGTTAAGCGTACCAATAAAATTATCGGCGTTTCTTGCAGCGGAAATTTCATCTGCTGTCAAGTCCTTTTCCGCCTTAAGCATATAAACGTCGATTGTTCCCGCACCAGTTATTCCGCCAAAGTACTGTTTAGGGATATAATAACCGTCCTTATATACCTTTATCTTCATAGTAAATGAAGACTTATTAAGTTGCATTCCCGTATCACGGTTGCGGATATTCTGCCAGATACCGGAATCATTTTTGCTTGCGCCGTGTGTTTGATTACGTGAGTTTGCATAGTGACACCACATCTGATGCGATGCATCATAGGTCATATTTGCAAACGGTGTTGTATCAGTATATCCCTGAATTCCGTCTGCAAAATCATATACCATTGTAATTCCGGTGTCACCTGCTACCGCAAATTGCGGCAGCAGGGATACGATCATACATACTGCTAAAACAAGAGATAAACCTTTTCTCAGTTTCATAATTACCTCCTTGCGCCAAGGGATCATTTAGCTCAGCGAAAGAACCTCGCTGTATACCGTCTTGTATTCACCGTTTTCATTGTAGATAAGATATCCTCGGGCTACAGCCTGTGTACTGTTTGCCGGTTTTGCTGTGAACTGACCGTGACCGTCATCCCCACCGTTGGTCCTGGACGTTGCCTTATACTGGCAGCTTCCAACTTCCGGTATTCCTGAATTACTGAAAAGAATACCAACCTCTACAATTTCTTTTCCTGCACCGTCAAACTCAATCATGCAAGCCTTTTCGTCACCAACCGTCTTAACCGCAGTATCAAGATATACAAGCGGTGTTTTTTCGCCAGTAAGGGATTCTGAAGTGATAGTTGTATCTGACCATACGTTGTAGGTGTAAGTCTTGCCATATCCGACAGGCTTTCCTCCACGATACCACACTGTATCTTCACTGTCTGCGTTCTTTACAACTTCAGCATCATATACTAAATCTGTGTCATCACCAACAGTATATTTTGTACTTTCAACCGCATAGTCAGCAACAACGCGAAGTGACTTTGCAATATTTTCATTCACAAACGGAATTGCTTCATTGCCGTTCTTGCCGAGAATCCATTTAAGGAATGTAAATCCAACCATCGACGGATCAACAGGTGTTTCAACGGTTCCGTCGTCTTTAACCGTTTTCTGTGCGAGAAGCTCACCGTTTCCGTTGAAGAACTCAACAATCTTTGCATCGTCTGCTACATAAATTGCTGTGAGGTATGTGGGTGATACAAGGTTAAATGTGTAGCTTCCGTCTGATGATACCCATACACCCTTGTCCGCTGTTCCGCGTACCCAGTGACTGAAGGTGTAACCATTCTTTGTCGGTGCATTTACTGTTACGGAGCCTGCTTTGTATGCTTCAACCGCTATGTCACTATCCACGCTGTTTGCAATAGCAAGAGAGATTTTCTTTTCCTCTACCGTGATTGTTGCCGGAGCAAGCTGTGCACCGTCAACGATTGCTGTGATTTCTGCAGTACCTACTGCCTTGGCGGTAACTGTTCCGTTTGCCGAAACCGTCGCAACGTCAGAATTTGACGAAGCGTAGGTGATTGTGCGGTTAGATGCATCATATTCCATCCAGTCGTTTGCGTTATAAAGCTTATCACTGATTGTTGCCTGAGTGGTGGAATCTACTACAATCTTATTTGACGAAAGCTTCGTATATCCCATAGGTAAGATACCTGTTTTGTCAGACTGTGTGAGGGTAAAGTGGTCGATATACACATTCTTGTTTGTTCCCTCTTTAAGACTCTTTATAACAAGAATGTATTCTCCTGCTTCAGAGAAAGGTACGTTCTCGTGAAGATTCGCCGGACATCCGGATACAAAACCTTTTCTCCATCCAAGAATATCCCCGGTTACATCCGTTTCATTCTGATTATATGCAACATTTCCCATTGCAGTTTCAATTTCATCTGCAGTTGTTCCTGCCGGGAAAATCTGATATGCAACGTCACAACCATAACCATTATTCATATTTGTAGCATGCCCCTGATATCCCTGGAATTCAAAATCATAAGTCCCTGCTACCGGAACATTGAATCCGATCGCTAACCATTGTCCAACCTCACTAACACTTGTACGCCACATACCAAAAAAAGTTTCCGGCGTTTCATAAGTTGTGTTTGCTATATAACGCCATAATCCGTTCGATTTGGTATAATCGGCAAAGTTCCAGGGAAGCGCTAACTTAGTACCACTAGTCCCAACAAATGCATCAGAAACATTGTTATAATAATCGGTCTCTCCGGTTACAAGCCCGGACGGTCTTCCATAAACATTGCTTATGTCATATACTATTTTTATTTCCGGTGCTGTTACGGTAATAGGTGCAGAAACAATAGGAGTACCATCAACAACTGCATAGATTTCAGCAGTACCTGCCCCCTTGCCGGTGACCGTACCGTCAGCTGCTACGGTTGCAACAGCAGAGTTTGAGCTTGAGTATGTAATCTGATCAGACGTATATGTTGTCTTTACCCAATCTCCCGAGCCGTAAAGATCGCTTACACTTGCTGTTGTTGTTTTGCCCTGTTCAATAGAATTTGATTTAAGCTTTGTGTAACCCATCGGTACGGAAACTGATCCGCCATTGTTCTGAAGTGCAAGTGACACAAAATTGATATAATCATATGATTCAGCATTATCGGATTCAGTCAGATCATCTGCACGTGCTGCATTCTGGAAAACAAGAATATATTCTCCCTGCTCAAATTCTATGCCCGTATGTGATGCAGATCTGTTTATGGGGTTGCCACTGCTGTTTGCCCGGTTACCCTTCATTCCACCAAGTACTCCTGTAGCCGTATTATTCGAAGCATTCCAATTCGAATCACTCATTGCTTCCGTAATCTGCGCATCAGTCATTCCGCCCGGAAGAATATCATAAACAAATGAGCAACGCTTTGCTCCTTCATTTACTGTAAGTGTTACATCATATGTGCCTGCCACAGGAACATAGAATGCAATAGCCTTCCACTGCCCTACCTGAGAGAATATTTGCAAATACAAAGATGAACTTGTTGCCGTCGGTGCTTTATTGAAATTTGCGTTGTCTGCTGTTTCGCATCCTGCATACCTGTAAAATCCGTTTGACAACTCGTATCCTGTTGACACATAAGAATCCTTAGGATAATTGTTTAGCGTTATATTGTTATAATACTCACCATTTCCTACTGCCCATGTGCCATACACAATTTTCACGTTCGCATTCTCTGCAACCTCACCTGACGCAAAGGCCGTTGCCGGGAAAAGCGACAAAACCATCGCCGCTGCCAAAATTACTCCTAATAATTTTTTTAACATTTTTTTCTCCTCCATTTTTTAATTTTGGTGATTATTCACCGTAATATTTTTTTCTTGCCGCTGCAAGAAGTTCTACTGATTTATCAATTGTTTCTTTGTTCTCCCAGACTGTGGAAACCCATGGTGCAGTGAGATATCCGAAAATCTGCTCGTCAGGTGCCCCATTTTTAAAGTATTCCACCATATCGTCCGTGTTATTGTCATTGCAGTAAACACTTGGAGTCGGGATATACTTAAAGCCGTGCTTCATAACCTTCAGCACCTCATCGCTGAACCAATATCCCGTCGCATTAGAGATTGCCGGATTATGCTCAGCAAAACGAAATCCCTGCTTATAAAGCTCATTTTCCGTGCCGTCCGAATTATACTTAGAAAGCGGTTGGAAGTGTTCTTTCTTAAGTCCCATATAGTACCACGGAGAGAGGACAACATCCTCATCAAGGTTCATATACTTAAAGTAATCCTCTGCGTGATCCCACAGTGGGTCGTACCACGCCCACGGCTTTGCACCGGTCTTATTAACCTCGTCAATAAGAAATTTGAAATCATCCATCAGAAGCTTTCCTTTTCGCATAATCTGATATTCAATTTCGGGCTTGAAGCAACAAAGCGGAACCTCCTCGTCATAGCCGATGTGGATATATTCAGGTTTCTCAAACATCTCGTATATTTCCTGTATTATATCCCGACAGAAATCGTAATACGGTTTGGATGAAGTCATATTTCTCCATTCCTTCATCCAAAAGCTGTGTGCTGACGAAAAGTTCAGCTTTGGGATAAGCGCAATGCCAAGCTCACGGCATTTTTTAACTTCTTTGCGCACACGCTCATGGCTCCAAGCATCAGGCATCGAAATTTCCGGATGTGTTTCAAACTTCACTCCATCGCCAACCTCTAAGAGGATTGTGTTGATACCGCATTCCGATGATTTTTTCAGGATGTAATCCCAAAAATCATCATCGAAATTGAGCTCGTTTTTCAGCATCTGTACCCACTGGTTTTCGCTGAGATATACCATAAGTGCCCAGATTTTTTCCTTCATTTCACATCTCCTTTCTTTATTCTACAATTAAATCTGCGTAATCTATAGTGAACAGGTTTTCTTCTTTTCCCTCTTTCAAGAGGATTTCGGCAACCTGAATTTCCGGCTGGATTGCCTCGCGCGGAATTTTGAATGCATAAACATCGGGTGTTCTTCCGTTATTGCTCTCGCCATACAACGGGGCTACGCCGCAGTACGGCTCACCCTGCTTCTCAATTCCTGCAAACTCTGCGCGATAACAGTTGAGGTATATTTCAACGTCGTTTACATCAAAGCCTTCGGTATTGATGCGGAAGCGCACCTTACAGGATTTATCATTTGGAATCGTTCCTGTTGCAAAGCGTAGATAACGCGGATTGCACTCGCCGTTTGAATGATATGTCTGATCATACTTTCCTCCGCATACAAGCGGAAGAGTTGCATCATTCTTGCGATAAGGCGGAACCTTGTCATTATACGTAATCATATGCTTGCGCTTTTGTTTTATCGCCTCGTTGTAATTTCCGGCGAAAGCAAGAATTTTATAATAGCCTTTCGGAGAATAAATATCGTTGCCGTCGCCAAGCTCCCGGTTCTCTTCCGTTACCACTTCATCGTTCACTTCATTGAAGTAGTTGAAGAGATATATTCCGTCAGCACCCTGTGTCAGGAAATTCGCCGCCATACCAAACGTTGTTTCAACCGTGTTGCAGACGGTGTGTCCCTTTTTCATAAAATCTTCGGGGTACGGATGAATGTTCTGTGCGTCAATACCGGGATATACCGGTATTTTATACGGCGCAAGAATCTGCTTCCAGAGCTTTACAGGGATATCGGTATCTGTACAGTTCCAACGCGGTGCAGGGGCAAAGGCATCTATAAGACCTTCTGCCGCCCAACGGATAATATCAAAGCCCCATTCCATGCAATACTGTGGGTTCTGATTGCATCGGACAAGAATTTTAATTTTTCTACCTGCCTTTTCTTCAGCACGAGCAACGATTTTTTTGACCTCCTTCATAAAGTACGTCATTATTTCCATCCCGCTCCACTCATATCCCGGGCGGAAACAGTTGAGCTCACGCTGGAAATCAAGCTCAATACCGTATGGAAGATATCTCATTATCTGCTCTTCGATATAGTCAAGCTGTTCCTGCCTTACTTCCGCTAATTCAAAATCACGACAGCCGTCATACCAGCCTATCCGGCGGTGATGACGAACAACTGACCACGTTTTCAGCTTTTCCTTGAATTCCGGCGGAATCAAAGGATTATCGTCACTGTCAAGGTTGTGGGCATCGTTCATTCGGAAGGAAAGCCATGCGTTGATATTGTTTTTTGCAGCTTCATCTATCCACACTTCAAATTCATCAAGCCCGATTTCGTGAAGCCTTTTCAGCACGGGATAGCACTTGCCGCCCGAGCCTTCACCAAAGTGTTCTTCTGCCGCTTTGCAGGATTCATATAAGGTGGTCCTTATGTTTGAAGGTGTTACCGAACTCCATGCTCCAACGTTCAATAAAACATCCGTAACTCCGGTGTTCTTGTATTGCCCGATATGCGCTCGAACGTGCGTTTCGTCAAGACTCTCGGCAACATTTGCGCGCGACTGATAAAAGTTGCTACAGTCGAGATTTATCATAATTCCCATTATCATCAGCTCCTTTGGTATCAGAATTTAACGGTGATTTCTTCTCCGCTTTTTATGAATATCTTTTTAAAATCTTCTAACTTCTTATAAGGGTTGGTGCTGTATTTCAGGACGGAATAATATGTATCATATTTCCCATTATTTTTAATAACTGCCGTGTTCTCGTCCGTCCAGTCTTCCGTGATTCCCGAATATGTAAGTCCGTGACCGAATGGGTAAACCGGCTTTCCCTTGAAGAACTTGTATGTTCTGTTTTCCATGCTGTAGTCACGAAAATCAGGAAGATCACTATCAGAGGCATAAAACGTAACCGGAAGTCTTCCTGACGGGGAGCACACACCGAAGATAATATCAGCAAGCGCACGTCCGCCGAGAGAGCCGGGATAGAAGCACTGCAGCACTGCATTGCAATCATTATCCTGTTCGCCGAGCGCAAGACAGCTTCCCGAAACGTTTACAAAAACCATCGGTTTTCCAAGCTCGCGCAGCTTGCGATACAGCTTTTTCTGTACCTCGGGGATTTCGATGCTCCGCTTATCGCCGCCCTCGGTTCCGTAGTTTCCGTCAACCTCTTCGCCCTCAATTGCCGGAGTGATACCCATACACATTATGATAACATCGCACTTTTCGGCAATAATGAGAGCTTCGTTGTCAAGTCTCTCGTCGTATTCGCGCGGTTCTGTGCAGTAATCTGATCCCTTCGCGTACATAACGTTATTTGCTTTTTCACGTATTCCGGAAAGAAGCGTTACGTATTCTGATGCTCTGCCGCAGTAGTTTGCAAGAAGCGGCGCAATGTCATCGGCACACGGACCGATAACCGCAATTTTCTTCGATGCATCGAGCGGAAGGATGCCGTCGTTTTTGAGAAGCACTATGCTTTCTCTTGCCATTTCAAGGTTTAATGCCTTGTGCTTTTCACAGTCTACCACGTCATATGGGATATTGTCATACTCGCAGTCATCGGAGAACATTCCGAGACGGAAACGTGCTGTGAAGAGACGAATAACCGACTCATCAATATCCTCTTCCGTAATAAGCCCCTGTCTGTAAGCCTCAGGAAGTTCTTTAAACGCATCGCCGATACAGAGATCACAACCGGATTTTGCCGCAAGTGCCGCGCTTTCCGCAGATGTATTTGTTACCTTATGATATTTATCTAAAAATTCAACACCGTTGGCATCGGACTCTACATATCCTTCAAAGCCAAATTTATCTCTCAAAACATCCTTTAAAAGGAAGTTGCTTGCAACACACGGACTTCCTTTTACGGCGTTGTACGCTGCCATAACTGCTGATGGCTCTGCATTTTTTATGCAATATTCAAACGCGGCAAGATATGTGCCGTAAAGCTCCTCGTCCGTAACGTCAATGTCGAAAGCGCGTCTGTCTGCCTCTGGGCCTGAATGTACGGCGTAGTGCTTGAGCGTTGCATCTACCTTTCTGTACTTTCCGTCCCCCTGCAGTCCCTTGACGTATTCTGCCGCCATCATGCCGGTAAGAGTCGGGTCCTCTCCATAGGTTTCCTGACCTCTTCCCCAGCGGGGGTCGCGGAAGATATTTATGTTCGGGCTGCACATCGTGATACCCTGATATATTTCCGTAAAGCCCTGTTTTTTGTTCTCGTTATACTTTGCGCGGATTTCATCAGAAATTGCTGTTGCAACCTCGCGCATTCTTTCTTTGTTGAAGCTTGCCGCCATCGCGATAGACTGCGGAAAAACCGTTGCAGTACCGTTTCGTGCGGCGCCGTGGAGGCATTCGCTCCACCAGTTATATGCCGGAATACCCAAACGCTCTATCGCAGGTGCGTCGTGATTCATCTGCGATAGCTTTTCTTCTAATGTCATTTTTGAAACTAATTCAATTGCTTTTTCTCTAAAATTCATATTCGTCTTATCCCCTCCAACGGGCTTCCATTTCTTCTATACTGTAATCTGCCGGGTCAGGCTCAACTTCCCCGATGTATTTGCATGCTTCATATAAAACATCGGCATAGTTTCCGTATACACCGGAAACGTGATGTATATACGGCCCGCACACAAGCTTATGCTCCCACCTCGGCCAGTCGCGCGTTTCAATCCACGTGTAGCAGCCGCCGTTATACGGTCCGTCAACCGCCTTTGCCTCTCCGATAAAGAGAGAATATTTTCCATGGTCACCATCAAAGCGGGCAACCGTTACATCTCCGTTTGCTATCTGCCACATACATGTGCCGAATTTATCCGACGGATTTATCCAGTATTTTCCGGCATAAGCACTTTCCATATCCTTCGCCATTGAGTACGGGAAGTTTCCGCAGTGCCACAGAAGCTCGCAGTTTTCCTTTTCCGGATGACGGATTGTGAGGTCTGCGAAGAACTGAGGACGCTCATTCATCGTTGCCGCCTGCGTCATAACAGCGGTTATTGCGCCGTGGATGTCTGTTTCGCACACAACCGGAATGCCCTCATCGGTGAGCAGTGCGTTTGCAAGGCACGGCACGATGTGCGTGACATCCTGCAACGCTGTCCAGCACTGCACCGCAACAACACGGCAGTTATATTTCTTTGCAAGGTTCTTCATCGCTGTTTTTAGAGCGCAGATTTTAAGTACATCCGCATCATCTGCATTGGGACTTATGTTTTCCTTGACATATTTTGCTGTTTTTAAAACATCGCTGTCTCTTTCTGCGATAAGTCTGTCCATCTCGAATTTCACATCCGGGATAGTTACCGGATAAATATGTACGTTAAACTTTTCAAGAAGCTCTCCCTCGTTGCACATTACCGTACCGAAAGGCTCGGGGCGCGTTGATATCTGCAGGATATTGAGATTCTTAACCGCCTTGACAACGCTTGCAACAGACAGAAACTTTTCAAACCTCTCATTAAAGTAATCGCTCTCAAGCGGAGTGTTTGTGAGATACGTAAACTTCACATTGTGGCGGCGGAGCATTTTGCCAGTTGCAAAGAGCCCGCACTGCGTATCACGTGAGCGCATTCCTGTCTTTCCGCTCGGCATATCATCACGCGGCCCCCACAAAAGCACCGGAACATTCAGTGCGCGGGCAACCTGAGCAACGCGATTTTCCGAGCCAAAGTTACAATGCGGGAAGAAGATCGCATCAACCTTATTCTCCTTAAACCGATTGATAACCGGAATTATATCGCAGTCATTAAAGAGCAGGTTTTCTTCGTTTATTCCATCGATGTCAACAATCTCCACATCGAACTTCTTTATGTACTCTTTTATTTTTGCACCGTACTCTATCGCAACATTTACATCAAAAACATCGCGTCTTGTCGGGCAATAACCTAAGACTATTTTTGTCTTTTCCATATAAAAGCTTCACCTCTCAGTTTTTGCATTATACAACTATGCCATATTACATTTTAAATTATATATTAAATCGGACAAAATAAACAGAGCGTATATTTTGACATTTAGGACATATATTGACATTTTTGGCAATGAGTGATATATTAATAAAAAAGAGCTTGTGAGGTGAGCTGTAATGAGTGCGGTAAACGAATCTATTCATAAGGCGAAATATGAATATCCTTATATGGACATAGGTTATAACTTCGACGACCACTTTTTGCATTTTCACGAAGAGACCGAAGTTTTATATGTATACGAAGGGTCAATTATTGCGGATATTGATTCTGAAAATCACATCCTCAAGGAAGGTGACATATGCATAATTCTTCCAAGCCAGATTCACACGCTTATCCCGATCGGATATATAAAAATCCGCGTAATGAAGCTTTATCCGGTAATCAATCTGATAAACATTCGCCTGAAAAAGAACATTTACACGCCGGATGACGAGCATTACAATTTTCTTCTTGAGAATATAAACAGAATTGTAAACGAGGACTCCGTAAAGCTGCCCGGATATGAGCTTTCGGTTGTCACGTCATGCGGAAATATTATGCTGTATATCCTTCGCGATCTTCCGCAGGAGGAAAGCGCAGATATTTCTCTCAAAAGACTTGAATACAGCACTAATTTTATAAACGATGTCAACGCATATCTCGAAGCAAACTATAAATCACAGATAACGCTTGAGGAAATCGCGTCATCGTTTAATTATTCACGCTCATACTTTTCACGGCTTTTCAAGGAAATAACCGGTACAAATTTCATTGATTATCTCAATATATTCAAGCTGAAAAAGAGCATACAGCTTCTGAAAAACACGAATACAAGTATCGAAGATATTGCATTTTCCTCCGGTTTTAACAATCTCCGCTCATACAACCGCTCATTTTCCCGCCATTTCGGTCAAAGCCCCGGACACTACAGAAAGCAGTTCAATAAATAGCAAAGCAGCCGTCCGATAAAATTCCGGACGGCTGTTTCTTCAAAATGTCAATATCTGACCTGAAATGCATAACAACAGGCCTTTTTTTTACAAGAATTTGCTGTATAATTATATTATACACTTCACATTATGGAGAGAACAATATGAACTACGCTCACTTTCTTGATCGTCTTACGTTTTCGCAAAAAGGCAAAAACTTATTTTTTGAAATCCACAAGAAAAATAGCGATGAGCATTTTTCAGAAATGCTTAAGGAAGCACTTAATGCCTACAATGCTGGAGACGAAATTTTCGGGAAATATATAAAAGAATTTTCTGAACAATGCGATATTCCACCTGAACAAATCACATTTTATATTTACATATTGCTGTCAGAAAAAACGCTGGACCAATACAAATCGCGCGGTATCAGTGAAGACATATTCTATTCCTCACTGGCAGATCTTGCAAGAAACTGCGAAAGAACAGATGAACTTTACGGAGTGTATGGAATACAGCAAGAAATATACCGTTGTTGGTTCAGATTGAACTTCGATTTGCGTCTATTCCGGTTAGGAAGACTTGAATTTGACATACGAGAATGCCCGGAAGATGTCCCCGATTATGGGGTAAAAACAGGAGACACTGTCCTCGGCGTTCATATTCCAAAGGGCGAGAATCTTTTGGACGACGAGTGCGAAGCATCGTATAAAGAAGCTCGCTGCTTTTTCAAAAAGTACTTTAATATAGAAAACATTCTATTCACCTGTGCATCGTGGCTTATGCACCCATGGCTAAACGATGTCCTTCCAAAAAGCTCGTCAATAGTTATTTTTCAAAGCAAGTTCAATCTTTTTAAAATTGAAACGCATTATCCAACGCTGATAAACTGGCTTTTCCCCGGATGCGAGAAAAAAACTCTTGATGAATTACCACAAAAAACCTCATTGCAACGCGCTGCTGTTAAACGAATGAAAAATCGTGAAGCAGCGGGGTATGCGATTGGAATACGACGATAGGAGATGTTTTATGTTGAATAATCTTATGTTATGGGAGAATCTCAGAGAACCGCAATTCCCGGAAGCTGTTGAAAAATCAAAAGGCGTTTGTGTCATTCCGATAGGCGCAATGGAAAAACACGGTCCGCATCTGCCGGTTGGTACAGATAACATTATCGCAGAGCGAACCGCGCATCTTGCTGCAGAGCTTGAACCTGTTGTCGTTTTTCCAACCTTTGGATTCGGTCACATCAACGGTCTTCAATACACAAACGGTGCAATTTGCTTTTCCAACAAGCTTATGCTTAATTACCTTACTGAGCTTTGCAGGGAGATAGCAAGAAGCGGATTCAAAAAAATATTGTTTTTGAACGCCCATGGCGGAAACCTGCCATTGCTTTACACCCTGTGCAACAGTATGAGAGAAAAAAAGAATGACTATGTGGTAATGTATGCAAATTCATTTGGTACATCTCCAAACGATTTACGCAAAGCTATTACGGAAAATCGTGAAGGTTTTCCTTATATAACAGACGCAGATGTCACTATTTTAGAAAAATATTTTGAAAAGCCGATGCAGGAAGGACACGCAGACCTTGATGAACTTTTGCTTGTCCATGAATCAAGGCCGGAAAGTGTCGATCTTTCAGTTATGGATCAGGAAAATGGTGAAAGCACCCACCGTACAGATCACTTAGGTGAGCTTGGAATATACAGTGGAGGTATGTGGATTGCAAATTTCCCGAACTCTTTTGCCGGATCATTCTTCCCATACGCAAACGAGCGGCTTGATAAGGCTTATATGCAACTAAGAATAGATTATATTGCAAAAATCTACAAAGCGGTAAAAGAAGATACTGAATTACTAAAAATCAATGACGAATGGAATAAAATGTGGTAAATACATCATGCGCACAAACGCAAAAGGAGTTATTTGTATGAAAATAGGAGCTCAGCTTTATACCTGCAATGCACACACTCAAAATCTCAATGATTTCGAATTAACTTTAGAAAAGGTATCAAAAATCGGATACAAGTCAGTTCAAGTTTCCGGAACTTGCCCGTACGAGCCGGAATGGTTGCGCGACAAACTTCAACAATATGGACTCATATGTGCAATGACACACATTGCCCCAACGAGAATTGTTAACGAAACCGAAGAAGTGGTTAAGCAGCATGCAATATTCGGTTGTAAGCACATTGGCATTGGTGGAATGCCTGGTGAAATGCGTAACACACTGGAAGGATATAATGAATTCAAAAAAATGTTCCTTCCCGTAGCAAAGAAAATGCGTGATTTAGGAGCAAAGCTTCTTTATCATAATCACGAATTTGAATTTGATAAATTGGCTGGAAAAGATGTAATAGAAAGGATTCTTGAGGATTTTCCGGAAGATTCTATAGACTTCACGCTTGACCTCGGCTGGGCAGCATACGCAGGCAAGGATGTTGTCAAGCTTATAAAACTGCTTAACGGCCGTCTTTCACGCATCCATCTCAAGGATTGGGTTGACTCTCCAAAAGACGGAAGCATACCTACTGACCCTTATCTTCGCCCCATTTATGAAGGAAAACTAGATTACGATGCATATATCGATGCTCTTTCAACCGCCGGCTGTGAATATATGCTTGTAGAGCAGGACTGGTGTTATGATGAGGATGAGTTTGACTGTCTTAAAAGAAGTTTCGATAACGTAGTAAGGCGTTTTCCAAATGTAAAATAATTAGAAATACAAGGAGCATTTTTATGAAAAAGGTAAGACTTGGCATTATCGGATATGGAAATATGGGTACTCCTGTTACAAGTTAGATCGTAAAGGATAAAAACTGTCCCGACTTGAGATTAGTGGCTTTAGAAAAATTATACGGTACCGGGTAATATATTATATGTTGTTTTCTTCACACAAAATCACCTCTTAACGTCTATAATTATAAACTCATACATACATTTTGTCGATAATTATAAACATTATCAAGATTTTTAATTTCAAGCATTACAAGCACATAGCCATATATGCAGGCAAATACGTTATACCATCTTTAACACTTAAATTTTTTGGATGAATAACATAACACCCGCCGATTCTCGAACTATATTTTTCTCTGAATCTCTCAAGCGAAGTGATGGAATATTTTTTTGTAGATTTCACCTCAATAGGGTAAATCTTATATTTCAGCTTATTGTTATTGGAAATAATAAAATCTATCTCGATGTCATTTTTTCGCTTTTCTTCGTTATAATGCGTATAAAAATACAACTTATGCCCATTACTGGTGAGCATTTGAGCAATTGCATTTTCATATAGCATACCCTCATTAAGGGACAACTTATCATTAATAATTTGCCTGTACAATTCAGAATCTGCCAAAGAATTCTCATCGAATGCATGGCTTACAAGTAAACCTGTATCACCCATATAACATTTAATGTAGCTTCTGTCTTCGTTCAGAGCTAATCCTACATTAGGATCTCTTGTCAAAAAACACTCATTGCAAATCATAGAATTACCGAGCCAGAAAAAGGTATCGGCATATTGATCAATAGTTGACCCCTGGACGATTTTGCTTAATATAACACGCTTTTCATGCTTAGACAAAAACCCAGGTAATTGTTCAAAGATAGAAAGAACTTTAGAACGATATCGCGTATTAATTTTCAATATATCGTCACGATATAAGTTAAGAATGTCTCTCTTTTCACTGTCAGCAGCATCAAAATCTCTTGTTCCTTCCAAAAAGGCTATAATACTTTTAGGCATTCCGCCGACAAGCATATATTGCTTGAATAAAAACATAGCTTTGTTATGGAGTCCTTCATCCAAAGCTTTCTTTTCTTCAAAGCACTTTTTAATATAGTCAATCAGAATTTCTTCGCCAAAGCACCAACAGAATTCTTCAAAATCCAGAGGATACATTTTAAGCTTTCTTTCTTCAGAAGGAATAAGAATATTCTGCACATTTTCTTTTATCGAAATTAAAGATCCCGTTTCAATATAATCATATCTGCCATCAGCAACCAGGTATTTTATTAATTGCCTTGCCTGCGGATACAACTGCACTTCATCAAATATTATCGCCGATTCTCTTTTAAATAATTTAATTCCATATTCCAGAGAAAGAATCATGAATAATTCATCAAAATTATTTTTATGCTTTTCGAAAGCATCAATTACGGTATCGGATACTTTTGCAAAATCTATTAAAATGTATGATTTATATTCGTTCTTTGCAAACTCTTCAACAATAGTAGATTTTCCAATACGTCTTGCACCTTCTACCAAAATAGCACGTGAACCATTGCATTCGTTTTTCCAAGCTAATAATTTATCATATGCTTTTCTTTTCAAAACCATAAAAATCCCTCGCCTTCATAGGTATTATATCATACACTACAACAATCCGCAAGTATAAATACTTATAAATATCTGACAATACGAAAGTATAAACACTGATGAATATCTGATAATCCGCGAGTTTATAGCAACAGTTTGTACCAGTCAAGAAAAGTAGACACGAAAAATATAATTTTTTAATTTATTTTTTCAAAAGTGGACACTCAAAGTTTTTTTGAGGGTTTTGCTTTTTCAAAAATAGACATTTGGAGCATTTTTCAAGAAATATCTTTTTCAAAAGTAGACACATTTACGAGAATGCTTATTTAGAGCGCTTTTGCACGAATTTCGGTACTTCTGAAAGCTCTCTTTTTTCAAAAGTATTTTTATGTTCAATTTCTCCTTTATAATATCGCTTGCGATAGTTGGAGGGTGTATCATATCCCAGAGCATAACAAGGACGCTGTTCATTATAATATTTTATATAATCTTCTAAAATACTCTTTGCATCCTCTCGGCTTCTGCATTCGGCAAATTTAAAATCTATGTACAATTCTTCCTTTATCCAACCGTTTAATGCTTCATTAACCGGGTTATCTGTTGGTTTTCCCGCTCTTGACATCGAACGAACAATGTTAGTGTCCTTTATCAAATCGTTGTATGCTAACGATGCATATACACTTCCTTGGTCAGTATGAACTATTGTAGGTTCATTGCAGTTTTTAAGCAGCTCTACCACATCTTTCAAACCGTCGAGATATTGTTCTCTTGAGCCTCGTCTTTCTGCCAATTTCCAACTTAATATCTCTTTTGTAAATACATCAAAATAAAATGTTACTTCAAAATGGAATATCCAGAATTTAAATGTTGTCATATCTGATACAATTACTTGCTTTGGTCTGTCTACAGTTTCCCAAGTAGAGAAGATCAAATTAGGATATTTATCTTTTACCTTTCGCGGTCTTTGGTGTATTTTGTGTTTTGTTTCAGCCTTAATTCCTAAATAACGAAAACACTTATATGCATAGTTATCACTAATCTCAAATCCATAATTAATCCTGATGAACGCTGCAGTCCAACGATATCCATGAGTTTTGTGTTCTTCATGTACCAGTCAAGAAAAGCAGACACGAAAAATTCGTGCGTAAACCTTAAGAGCATATTGCACAGTTATTTAATTTTCTTTCAAATACCTCTTCAAAAGAAATGTGCAAAAATACGGGAATGTGTAGATTCCATCACTAAAACCAATATTTCCGGCGCATAACTTTATCCCGAAAGAAATATCAGGATACTTCTCGCTCATAATCAACTGTCTCAGCGATTTTGCCTTACTGTTCTTTGCTTTGACCTCTATTGGTATAAGAGAAGATGATGTTCTCACAAAAAAATCCTCTTCAAGAGTCGAATCGTCACGCTTGTAATAGTAAAGCGAATAGCCCGACTTAACAAGTGCTTCACCAACTATACTTTCATATAATGCACCCTTATAAACAGACAAATTTTTATTCGCACGCAAATCTTCCTGCGCCTCATCATCAAGAAGCGACACAAACAAGCCGGTATCGCAGAAATACACTTTGAATTTATTCATGTCAAAGTTACCTTTTAACGGAAGCTCTGCATCGTTCAGACAATAACAGAGATGTATCATCCCTGCATCTTCAAGCCATTCAATGCAGCCACGATAGTCTTTAAACCGCGCACCTTTTTCAACCTTTGACAGCTGGAATTTCTTATTCTCCTTTGCAAGCTGCACCGGAATGCTGTTGAATACGTTTACAATTCTTGCCTGATCCTTCCCTTCTGCATACTTTCGGATATCCTCTTTATAGTCTGCAATAAGCTGACGTTGAATATCAAGTGTTCCTTCAAAGGTTTTATTTTTTATAAATTCTCTGACTACTGCAGGCATACCGCCAAGGATGCAGTAATCGAGAAAATGTGAAGAGAACACAGATTGTTCAAGCTCTGAAAACGGTTTCATTTCTTTCATATGAACAAGAATGTCATCAATGACATCTTCGGAATATCCTTTTGCCCAAAGGAACTCTTCGAAATCGAGAGAATACATATTGAAATCCGTCTTATATCCAACGCTGTTGCTTTCAATTTTTTTGTAGTTTATACCAAGCAATGACCCGGAACAAATTACATCAAAACGTCCGTCAATATTAAAAAACTTAAGCGATGTAGCAATTTCGGGATATTCCTGTATCTCGTCAAAGAACAGCAATGTTTTTTCGGGAACGAATTTTTTCGACGGGTCTATCAGCGAAATGTTTTTTATGATTGCATCTGCACCGTATCCGTCAGATGCAATCTGTTTATACTTCGGATCAGTAACGAAGTTTATCTCTATCAGGTTCTCGTAGTTGTCTTTCGCGAATCTTTTGATCGACTCTGTTTTTCCAATCTGTCGCGCTCCCTTTACTATTAAAGGTTTTCTTGATTCGCTCTTTTTCCACTCAGATAAATACTTATCTATTTTACGTTTAAGGTACATATAAACATCTCCGAAATTTATTTCTATTTATATTATACACAAATAACAGCCAATATGCAACAGTTTTTACATTTTTATGAGCGAATATTTTCATCGAGCTACATTTTTTAGAACAACTGCTGTCCTAGTCAAGAAAAGCAGTCACGCAACAGTAACTCCCCCTTGGGACTGCATTACACAGCTTTTGGGTTAATTCTGACTGTAAGTGAATAAAATCTGCTCCTGATCTATTGATTAGGAGCAGATTTTTTGGTATAATAATTGTAGAAAATTGTGAAAGGAGCAGTTTTATGTGTGATACAATTTATACCATAGATGATATAAAAGCTGTTTTGCATCCTGTGTTTGTTAAGCATAGCGTTAAAAAAGCTGTTCTGTTTGGTTCGTATGTTAAAGGAATGGCTAATCAGAATAGCGATATTGACTTGCTCCTTGATAGCGGACTTCGTGGACTACAATTTGTTGGCTTGATTGAGGATGTTAGGTCAGCGCTTGATAAAGAGGTTGATGTTTTTGACAAAACCCATATAATCCCTAACTCTAAAATATCCTCTGAAATATCAAAGGACGGAGTGGTGATATATGAAAAATAAAATAATCGTTGAAAAAATACTTAAATATATCTCCAAGATTCTTGAATATACAAAGGACACAGAGTATGATGCTTTTATCAGTAATTCAATTCTTGTGGAAGCCTGCGTTTTTAATCTTAGTCAGATAGGCGAACTTGCAAATAAGATTGATAAAGAATTTGAAGAAAGTAATCCATCAATACCATGGCGAGTTATGTATGGACTTCGCAACAAAATTGTTCACGACTATGAAGGTGTAAATCTTGTTTTGATATGGGATATTGTCAAAGAAGATTTACCTGAATTAGGCGCTCAATTAGAAGAATTAAATAAAAAGTTATGACATATTTATTGTGCTTGGACAGAACAGTCTAGGCACTTTTAGTATGGGAAAAATCTCCTTAAATTAGTATGGATTGCTTCACCGAAACGTTGGAAGT
>SVLF01000048.1 GCA_015068085.1 Oscillospiraceae bacterium | reverse complement strand
GCCGCATATCTGACAGCAAGATGCATTTCGGATTTTTGCTGAATATTCTCGTATCTTTTGCTTATGAGAAATCTTAATAAATCGCTTTTGGCGATGCAAAACCTTCTGTTGATTGCTATTGCATTAAGCTTTCCGCTTTTTATCCATCTGCGAACTGCTTCTTTACTGTAGCCTGTAATTTCCTGCACATCTTCGCTGTACAACAACTCCGGATATGTGAATAGCTTGCACCGATAAATATCCAGCACTTTTTCTTTTTGAGAAGCTGTTAGAACACCTCGACTTTTCCTCTTCTTTTTAAATTTTGCAATCTCCTCAATCGGAATGCGATAATAGTGAAGCAAACCCTGACAACATTTTTCGTATGTAATTTGACCACTTGTAATTGCAAGATATGCTGTTCTCTTGGAAATTCCGCAAATTTTGCAAAATTCCTCTTTCGTCACATATTCCCTCATAATTTTTCTCCTTTGTTTTCCTTGATTTATCAACAGATGTGCCCCCCGCAAAGTTTCCAAAGGAGTTTCCAAAAAGTTTCCAAAAAGTTTCCAAAAAGTTTCCAAAAAGTTTCCAAAAATCTGCAAAAAAATGAAAAAAATCATTATTTTCCAGAAGTGAGCCATCAAGCGGATTTGAGGGTAAAACAAAAGCTCAAACCCGCATCATTGCTGAGTTTGAGCCTCTTTTATCTTCTGTTATCTTCCGTTAACTTATTTCACCTCCCAAAGGGTTTAAAAAACTTGAAAACCGTTTGTCCGAAAGGGCGCGTGGGTTCGAATCCCACCTTCTCCGCCAAAAACTGACAAGTTTCGACTTGTCAGTTTTTACTTTTTACCTATTCACTCTTCACTATTCCCTGAACATAAAAAGTGTATTTATATAAAACTTAAGTTCTCCGCCAAAGAAAGGGTACACCAGCCGAAGGTTGGTGTACTATTCCTTTGTGGCAAGAAGGGTCGATGAGAACAGGACGGCACACCTCAGTGTGCAAAAAGGCTTAAGCGCTTCTCTGCAGATAACAGAACAGTTCGGAAAAAGATATTTTTTCGGACTGTTCTTTTTGTTACACTTTTCACAATTAAAAAAAATAAAGCTGTGCCTTTTTGTACCTATTGACAATTTTTTGACAATTTCCGAAAAATCCCTTGAAACAACACGTTTTTTGTGGTATCATATACGGGTTGTTAAAAATTAAACAAACCTTTGACTGAATTTTAACAATTCTGCCGTCGGTTTGACAACACGTTCCGCAAGGGAACATTTGGAGGTATAAGAGAATATGAAATTGCGCTACTTCCCGGGGTGTACGTTAAAAAACAAAGCGCGTGAGCTTGATTTGTACGCCCGAAAATCAGCAGAGGCGCTCGGCATAACATTGGAGGAAATCGAAAACTGGCAGTGTTGCGGCGGTGTTTTCACAACCGCGCGCGATGAGATTGCCACCAAGCTTTCTTCCGTGCGCGCGCTCAAAAATGCAGCGTCCGATTCCCTGCCGCTCGTTACCGTTTGCTCTGCATGCCACAACGTGATTAAGCAGACAAACTTTGCCATGCAGACAGACATTGAATTTGCAGACAAGGTAAACAGGTATCTTGCCCCCGAAGCTCCGTATTCCGGAGAATGCGAGGTTTACCACTATCTTGAAATGCTTCGCGATCTTGTCGGCTTTGACAAGATTTCCGCATCGGTCAAGAGCTCCCTTTCCGGCAAAAAAATCGCCGCATATTACGGTTGCCTTCTTCTCCGCCCCGGTTCCGTCATGAAGATGGACGATGTGGAAAATCCGACAATTATGGAAGATTTAATCCGATCTCTCGGTGGAGAGCCGGTAATTTTTGCAAAGCGCAACGAATGCTGCGGTGGATATGTGATGGCAGAAAGCCCGGAGCTTGCTAAAAAGAGCAGCACCGCGGTTTGTGAAAACGCAAAGGCGCAGGGCGCCGATATGATTATCACCGCCTGCCCGCTCTGCCGCTACAATCTTATAAAAAACGGCTCAGACATTCCGGTTGTATACTTCACAGAGCTTTTGGCAGAAGCGTTGGGGGTTAAGGAGGATACCGATGAACAGTAAAAATCTTCAGGATGAGCTTTTGCGCAGAAGCGGCGTAAATCCGAAAAAATGTATGCGTTGCGGCAAGTGCTCCGCCACCTGCCCCGCATATGACGAGATGGAATTCCATCCGCACCAGTTTGTATATATGGTAGAGACCGGCGACATAAAGCCGCTTCTCTCTTCCGAATCTCTTTACAGATGCCTTACCTGCTTTGCGTGCGTTGACAGATGTCCGCGCGGCGTGGAGCCTGCAAAGCTGGTTGAAGCGGTGCGCCTTTCCGCTATCCGTGCACAGGGTAACAACCGCATAACTCCGGACGATATTCCCGCGATACTCGACGAAGACATTCCTCAACAGGCGATCGTCAGCGCATTTCGCAAATACACAAAGTAATCCGGAAATCAATTTTCGTACTATAAGAGATAAAGAGAATAGATAACAGTAAGGGATGATAAAAAGAATGCAAAGAATCGGTGTTTTTGTATGTTGGTGCGGAAGCAACATCGCCGGAACGGTAGATGTGAAAGCCGTTGCAGAAGCTCTCGGAAAAGAGCCCGGCGTAGCCTTTTCCACCGACTATCAGTATATGTGTTCTCAGGCAGGACAGGATATGATCAAGGCAGCAATACATGAGCATAAGCTCACGGGTATTGTTGTCTGTTCGTGTTCTCCGCGTATGCACGAGGCAACCTTCCGCAAGACTGCAGCTGCGGCAGGACTTAACCCGTATATGGTTGAAATCGCAAATATCCGCGAACAGTGCTCCTGGGTACATAAGGACATTCCCACAGGAACGGAAAAAGCAATAATCCTCGGCCGTGCGGCAATAGCAAAGGTAAGCCTTAACACTCCCCTCACCCCCGGTGAGACACCCGTAACAAAGCGCGCGCTTGTTATCGGCGGCGGTATTGCCGGCATACAGACGGCACTCGACATTGCCGATGCAGGTTTTCCTGTTGATATAGTTGAAACAAAACCTACAATCGGCGGAAAAATGGCACAGCTTGATAAAACCTTCCCGACACTTGACTGTGCGGCGTGTATTCTCACTCCTAAAATGGTTGAGGTTGCACAGCATGAGAATATCCGCATTTTCTCTTACAGCGAAGTAGAGAGCATCAAGGGCTTTGTAGGAAACTTCGATGTTACCATAAAGAAAAAAGCGCGGTATGTCCGCGAAGATTTGTGCACAGGATGCGGTGCATGCGTTGAAAAATGCCCGATGAAAAAGGTTCCCAACGAATTTAACCTCGGTATGGACAACCGTCCCGCAGTTTACATCCCGTTTGCACAGGCAGTGCCGAAGGTTGCAACAATTGATCCGACGGCATGCAATATGCTCAAAAACGGAAAATGCGGCATCTGCTCAAAGGTATGTACGGCAGGTGCAATCGACTACACGCAGAAGGATGAATTTATAGAAGAGCGCTACGGTGCAATCGTTGCGGCGACGGGCTTTAATCCTATCAGTATGGATAAATTTGATGAATTTGCCTACAGCCAGTCAAAGGACGTTATCACCTCGCTTGAATTTGAAAGACTTACCAACGCCGCAGGGCCTACTGCCGGCAAGCTCCTCCGTCCGTCCGACGGACGTCACCCCCAAACAATCGTCTTCGTTCAGTGCGTTGGCTCTCGCTGTGCGGCATGCGCGGAAAAAGGCAAGGAATACTGCTCTAAAATATGCTGTATGTACACAGCAAAGCACGCTATGCTGACACGAGATAAATACCCCGACACGGAGGTCTATGTATTCTATATAGATGTAAGAACTCCGGGCAAGAACTTTGATGAGTTTTACCGCCGTGCCGTTGAGGAATACGGCGTGAACTACATAAAAGGCATGGTCGGAAAGGTTACCCCCGAAGGCGACAAGCTTAAAGTTCAGGCATCCGACCTCATTGCAAACAAGCAGCTTCATATTGACGCAGATCTCGTTGTTCTTGCGGCGGCTATTGAGCCGGACAAGTCCGCGAGACCGCTTGCCACAATGCTGACGGCAAGCATGGACACAAACGATTTCTTCACCGAAGCACATCCGAAGCTTCGCCCGGTTGAAAGCCCCACGGCGGGCGTGTTCCTCTCCGGAACCTGCCAGGGACCGAAGGATATACCGGAAACAGTTTCTCAGGCAGGTGCGGCGGCATCAAAGGTTGTCGGTCTTCTTGCAAAAGACAAGCTTACAGGCAATCCGTGCGTTGCTCACTCCGACGAGCTTATGTGTAACGGCTGTTCATCATGTGAACGAGTTTGCCCCTACGGTGCAATTACATATGAAGATAAAGAATTCCGTCAGCCGGACAGAACAACAAAGATAAGACGCGTTGCATCAGTTAATCCTGCAGTCTGCCAGGGGTGCGGTGCATGTACAGTTGCCTGCCCGTCGGGCGCAATGGATTTGAAGGGATTTGCAAGCATGCAGATTATGGCGGAGGTAGATGCGATATGCAAATGAATAATTATAAGCCCTTGATTGTAGCTTTCTGCTGTAACTGGTGCTCATACGCCGGTGCAGACCTTGCGGGAAACAACCGTTTAAGCTATCCAGCGGATGTAAAGATAATCCGCGTTCCCTGCTCCTGCAGAGTAAACCCGATGTTTGTTCTCCGTGCCTTCCAGCGCGGTGCAGACGGAGTTATCATCTGTGGATGCCATCCGGGAGACTGCCACTACACATCGGGAAATTACTACACACGCCGACGAATGGCACTTCTTTTCTCTATGCTTGACTATCTCGGCATTGAAAAAGAGCGCACGCGCGTTGAATGGGTTTCCGCGGCAGAGGGTGCAAAATTTGCCGCAACGATGAATGACTTTGCCGAGACTGTGGCAAAGCTCGGAGAAAACAAACGATTGGAGGATCTGCGATGCAAGCGTTAACACGCAAACAACTTATTGATAAAGCAGTTTCTCTGCTTGACAGCAACACCGTTTCCGCTGTCCTTGGCTGGAAGCGCGGCGAGTTTGACTACGACATCACACCCGCTGTTTTCACTTCCGCCGATGAACTTAATCGCGAGTTTATCTGGAATGACTTCTGCGGTGCAAACTTTTCAAAGTATCTTGTTTCAAAAACAGACAGACTTGAAGGCAAGCTTCTTGTATTCTTAAAGCCGTGCGATACATACAGCTTCAATCAGCTTCTCACCGAGCATCGCTTTGACCGCGAGAAGGTTTATGCCGTAGGTATTCCCTGCAACGGTATGGCAGATATTGATAAGATAAAGAAAATCACCGGTGACGGCATTTCAAAAATCACCGACAATGGCGACAATCTCATAGTCGAAACGCTTTACGGTGATGCGCCTGTTGAAATTGATAAGGCAGACGTTCTTGCAGAACGCTGCATAAACTGTAAAAGCAAAAAGCACGTTGCGTATGATGAGCTGCTCGGTGAGGACGGCGAGGTTATCTCATCAAACCGCTTTGATGAGGTTGAAAAGCTCGAAAAAATGACGCCGGATGAACGCTATGCTTTCTGGCAGAACGAGCTTTCCCGTTGCATCCGTTGCAATGCCTGCCGCGATGTATGTCCTGCCTGCACCTGTGAAAAGTGCGTTTTCAACAATCCCGCATCCGGTGCGGAAAGCAAGGCACCGTCATCGAGCTTTGAGGAAAAGATGTTCCATATCATCCGTGCATTCCACGTTGCAGGACGGTGTACAGACTGCGGAGAATGTTCACGCGTATGCCCGCAGAACATACCGCTCCATTTACTTAACCGAAAGTTTATAAAGGATATAAACTGCTTCTATGGCGAATATCAGGCAGGTGCTGAGGTCGGCTCACGTGCACCTCTTGTTGATTACACAACAGACGATATTGAGCCGTGTGACGTTTTTAACGGGAGGGATACAGATGCGTAAATGCGCTTTAGAAAAAATCAATTCCGTTTTTGAAGAAATTGCAAAATCAATGACTCTTTATCTTCCCGTTGACGGAAGCGACGGAAAAGCCGCTTTCACAAAGTGGGAAAACGGCATGGAATGGTCCGATGCTCTAAATACAACAAAAAGCCCGAAGGACTTTTTCTTCCCGCAGAGTGAAGACCTTATGAAATTCAAAACCGAAGGCAAGAACATTGAAATCATCGACACAAGAGATGAAAAAGAGGATTTTGCGGTATTCGGCGTTCGCGCGTGCGATGCAAGAAGCTTTGATATACTCGACCGCGTTTTCCTCACAGAACCTTATGACAGCTTTTACGCTTCCCGCCGCGAGCACGGAATCATAATTTCAGTAGCCTGCAATAAGCCGTCCGAAACCTGCTTCTGCACGGCTTTCGGAATTTTGCCCGCGGAACCGGGCGGAGATATAACCGCCTGGAAGGATAAAGAGAATCTTTACCTTTGCGCCAACACCGAAAAAGGCGAGGCGTTGCTCGAAAAGCTTGAAGCTGTTACGGAAGAGTGCACTGACGACAGCGCAGATACGATAAAAGAAAGCATAAAGAAAATCGCAGAAAAGCTTCCGCTCGGGAGCCTTTCGACAGATTCGTTCGGCGGCGGAAAAACAGACGAATTTTTCAACGCACCGGAGTGGAGCGAGCTTTCCGAAGCTTGCCTCGGTTGCGGAACATGTACTTTTGTATGCCCCACCTGCCAATGCTATGACATCAAGGATTTCAAAACCGGAAACGGCGTAATCCGTTACAGATGCTGGGATTCGTGTATGTATTCCGAGTTTACCAAAATGGCACACGGAAATAACAGACTTTCTCAGAAAGAACGCTTCCGCCAGAGATTTATGCACAAGCTTGTATATTTCCCAGAAAACAATGACGGTATCTTCGGATGCGTCGGTTGCGGAAGATGTGTTTCAAGATGCCCCATTTCAATGAACATAGTCAAAGTTATGAAAAAACTCGGAGGCAAGTCTGAATAAATTCAAACAGGTAATAGGTAAAAGTTAAGAGTGAATAGGTATGGAACAAAATGCCTTGCATTTTGAATTCGTAATATGCCTCACTTTACCCCGAATGCATCGAAAGGAATGATTATAAAAACATGAATAGTGACGCATTAATTCCAAAAATCGGCGTTATCACCGATGTACGCATAGACACTCCCGATATCAAAACCTTCCGGGTTGTTACTCCTGACGGAAAAAAAGCGTTTGACCACCGCCCGGGCCAGTGTGCTATGCTCTCCGTTCCCGGAGTCGGCGAGGCTATGTTCTCAATAACGTCCTCACCCACAAACGAAGAATATATGGAGTTTTCAATCAAAAAGTGCGGATGCGTTACGGAGTGGCTTCACAGTGCAGAAGTCGGTCAGCAGATAACAATCCGCGGCCCTTACGGCAAACCGTTCCCTGTTGATGACGTATTTGCAGGAAAGAACCTTCTCTTCATCGCCGGCGGCGTAGGTCTTGCTCCTCTGCGCTCGGTAATAAACTACTGCCGCCACTACCGCGACCGCTACGGCGATATTGACATCGTTTACGGTGCGCGCGGACGCGAGGATTTGCTTGACTACAACGAAATCATTGAGGAGTGGGCAAACGATGCAGGTGTGAATGTTCACCTCACCATCGACAACCCGCAGGAGGGCTGGGACGGTCATGTCGGATTTGTTCCGAATTATGTGAAGGAGCTTAACTTCACAACCGATAAAACTGCCGTTCTGTGCGGACCGCCGATTATGATTAAGTTCACGCTTGACGGACTTTGCTCTCTCGGCTTTGACAAAACTCAGATTTACACGACACTTGAGCTTCGTATGAAATGCGGAGTCGGAAAATGCGGAAGATGCAATGTAGGTTCAAAATACGTCTGCAAGGACGGACCTGTTTTCCGCTGTGACGAGCTGGATGAGCTTCCGTCGGAATATTAAAAGCATACAGTTTTGAGATAGAAAGATAAGGGTGACAAACATGGAAAATTTTGTTGATGTTTTTATATTTGGCAAAAAGTATTCCGTTCCCGGGAATCTGACGATTATGACCGCAATGGAATATGCCGGATATCAGCTTGTGCGCGGATGCGGTTGCCGCAACGGCTTCTGCGGTGCGTGCGCTACGATTTACCGCATCAAGGGCGATCGCGAGCTGAAGGCTTGTCTTGCCTGCCAGACGCAGGTTGAAAATAATATGTACATAGCAACTCTCCCGTTCTTCCCGCTTGTAAAGCAGGGCTATGATATTGAAAAAATCCCCACAGATCAATCAATAATGATGCAGCTTTATCCTGAAATTTACGCGTGCATCGGTTGCAATGCCTGCACAAAGAGCTGTACGCAGGAGCTTAATGTTATGCAGTATATTGCTTATGCACAGCGCGGTGATTTTGAAAAATGCGCTGAGGAGTCTTTTGACTGTGTAATGTGCGGCGTATGCTCATCCAGATGCCCCGCCGGAATTTCCCATCCTCAGGTTGCAATGCTCGCCCGGAGAATCAACGGTAAATATCTCGCTCCCGGTTGCGGTCATCTCGAGGACCGAGTTAAGGAAATCAAAAACGGCGATTTCAAGGACCTGATTGAAGCTCTTATGCAAAAACCAATTGAGGAAATAAAAGAGCTTTACAACAACCGCGAAATCGAAGAATAAGGAGGGTGAGCAGAATGTATCCTGATAACTTGAAAAAATCACTTGCCGCCGTTGAAGCTGCAAGAGAAAAGAATATCGCACTCGAACCTGAGCGTATGACAGCACAGCAGAAGGAAGACCTTCTTTCCACCTACCATCCCGATTACAGAAAGGACGAATTCGTCACTCTTACCGTCGGTCCGAACAAAGGCGAGAAGGTTCCCACGGAGCTTGCAGAAATTCTTCAGGCGCACAGCCGCATTTCCTCAAAGGATATAAACCTTGAAAAGCCGGATTATGAAACCGACGTCCTTATCATAGGCGGCGGCGGAGCCGGTGCGTCTGCCGCAATTGAAGCACATAAAGCAGGTGCTGACGTTATGATCGTCACAAAACTCCGCATCGGCGATGCCAATACAATGATGGCAGAAGGCGGAATTCAGGCGGCAGACAAACCAAACGACTCCCCCGCAATTCACTTTGTTGACGCATTCGGCGGCGGACACTTTGCCGCAAAACGTGAGCTTCTTTCCAAGCTCGTCTGCGAAGCACCGGAGGCCATTGCATGGCTTTCCGATCTCGGAGTTGAGTTTGACAAGGAAGCCGACGGAACCATGATTACAACCCACGGCGGCGGAACTTCACGCAAGCGCATGCACGCGGCAAAGGACTATTCCGGTGCAGAAATCATGCGCACCCTGCGTGATGAGGTTCTAAACCGACAGATTCCTGTAATTGACTTCACTGCCGCAATCGAGCTTATTTTAGACACCAACGGCAATACCGCAGGCGCTGTGCTTATGAATATGGAAACGAAAGAGCTTCTTGTTGCCAAGGCAAAAACGGTGATACTCGCAACCGGCGGAGCCGGAAGAATGCACTATCAGGGCTTCCCTACCTCTAACCACTACGGCGCAACGGCAGACGGTCTTGTTCTCGGATATCGCGCAGGTGCAAAGCTTCTTTACGCAGACACCCTCCAGTATCATCCTACGGGCGTTGCATATCCCGAGCAGATTTTCGGCGCGCTCGTTACGGAAAAGGTTCGCTCTCTCGGTGCAAAGCTTGTTAACGTAAACGGTGAGGTTTTTATGCATCCGCTTGAAACCCGTGATGTTGCGGCGGCTTCTATCATCCGCGAATGCTCAGACCGCAACAACGGCATTGACACAGGACGTGGTAAAGGCATTTGGCTTGATACCCCAATGATTGAGGCAATAGGCGGCGAAGGAACGATCGAAGCCCGCATTCCTGCAATGATGAGGATGTTTGCAAAGTACGGCATTGATATACGCAAGGAGCCTATTCTTGTGTTCCCGACTCTGCACTACCAGAACGGCGGACTCGATATCACGCCTGACTGTATGACAACAAATATCAACAATCTCTTTGCCGCAGGCGAGGTTGTCGGCGGGATTCATGGCAGAAACCGCCTTATGGGTAATTCTCTTCTTGATATCATTGTTTTCGGCCGCAGTGCCGGTCAGAGTGCGGCAAAAGCCGCGAAGGAAGCAAAGCCCGGAAAGCTTACGCTTGCGCATATCGAAAGGTTTGCGCAGGAACTTGACTCTGCAGGCATCTTTACCGATACCGTCTCTCCCAAGCTTTTACCGAATTATACAAGACAAGAGAATATATAAGCTCTGTGACGGATATAAAGAACAGGGATTGTAAAAACACTTTGGAACACAAAAAGGCTATATAATTCAAGGGATTGCAGCTAAATGAATTTAGTTGCAATCCCTTCATTAATTGGCGTTTATCTGCTCAAATGTTATTTTTCATGTTTTGTATTACAAAATATCATCCGGAGCGGAGATGCCGAAAAGCTCGTCGGCGGCTATTTGCGCCGCGCCCTGCGCGGACTGGGCAGAGGCAACAAACACCTTCTTAAACTCCGGAGTTTTCATTGCAAGACGCGCGGTATGCGAAACCGCAAGGTCAATTGCGGCGTTATACATCGGCTCTATCTCAAAAAGCTCTGATGCGTTCACGATAATGAGGTCCGGCTCAAACATCATAATGAGATTAATTATCGCCGCGCTCATATATCCGCAGGCTTCATCGATTACGCGGCGGGCGATTTTGTTTCCGCCGCACGCGCGTTTATGTATATCTGAAATCGGCACAGGCTCGCCGGAAAGCTCTTCATAGCGCAACTCACTATATCCGACACTGCAGACATTTTCAAGACAGCGAAGCTCACCGTCCGCGGCAGAAATTACCGTATGCCCGAATTCCCCCGCAACAGCGGCATTTATCTCTCCTTCATATGCGTTTATTATACCTATTCCGTCGGAGGACATATCAAGGAAAACGATATTCTTATGCATTTCATCATTCAGCGCGCGAATCGTCCACAAGCCTTTTGTTTTTGTGTTGTTGGATATGTAAACCAGAACACCGCAGCTCTTTTCAAAACGAGTTTTCACATCAACTCTGTCCCAATCCATAACGCTTGAGCTGACTTTTCCGTCCGGAGAAACGTGACCGGACACTGCAAAGCCTATCGCCTTTACATTCGCACGCTTGCCAATAACGGACAAAACCCGCTCTTCAATTACGGAAAGCACTTTATCAGCCGTTTCTTTCTTGGATATCGCGACGCTTTCGCTCTCTAAAATACCGCCGACAAGGTCGGTAATTGAAACGGTTGCTTCATCCGGCTCTATATTTATTGCGATGATTGAATATGCGCTTGCATTAAATTCAAGCATAACCGCGCGGCGTCCCGCGCCCGCGTTTTTTATTCTTCCGGTTTCCGTAACGAGGTTTGAATCAATAAAAAAGTTTATTATATTAGTTATGGAGGAAAGACTCAGCCCCGTAATCTTTGCCAGCTCATTTCTCGACACCGGGCTGTTCTTACGAATAAAGCTGAGTGCCTTTTCACGGTTGAGCTTTTGCATAAACCTGACGTTTCCTACATTATCAAACATATCTATCCCCCCTGTTCTTTTCATATATAATAACATAGAACCGAAAAAAACACAAATAAAATATTAATTTAATGTGTTGCAATATTTTTTGTAATTTTTTGCGGTAAGTATGCAATTTCTTCTTGTAAGCCGAAAAAAAATATGTTATAATATTGTTGAATAAGTGTATTCAATTTATTAAGATATTAACCGGAGGTTCTTATGGTCGAGTTTGTCACCAAAGAAACGCTTGAAGAATATGAAGCTTTTGTTGCCGCGCATCCCAAAGGGCATTTCCTTCAGTCGCATGCCTGGAGCAAGCAAAAGCCCGAATGGACATGGGAAGGAATAATAGTCCGCAATGAGGATGGAGCTATCCGCGGTGCAATGTCTGTTCTTATCCGCCGCGCGCCCTCGCTTCCCTACAGCATTATGTATGCGGCACGCGCCCCGGTGTGTGACATTCACGACAAAGCGACTCTCGCAGAGCTTTTAGACGGCGCAAAAAAGCTTGCATCAAAGTACCGCGCATATGTTTTCAAGCTTGATCCCGATGTTGTTCTTACCGACACTGAGTTTGCAGATATTATGACAAGCCTCGGCTTCCGCCACCGCGATACAGGGAAGAACTTTTCAGGCATTCAACCTCGTTTTGTTTTCCGTCTTGATGTTGAAGGCCGCGATACAGAAGAGCTTATGGCATCCTTCCATTCAAAAACACGCTACAATATACGTGTTGCAGAACGCAAGGGCGTTGAGGTTAAGCTTTGCGGACTTGAAGCAGTCGGCGATTTTTCCGACATGATGCTTGAAACGGGTGTACGCGACGGCTTTGTTGTAAGAAACCGCGAGTATTTTGAAAACATGCTCAAAAACCTCGGTGAGAATTGCAGACTCTATATGGCATATTCCGGTGATATCCCGATTGCCGGCACTCTTGCGATACATTACGGCGACAAGGTCTGGTATCTGTACGGCGCATCGTCGAACAAATACCGCAACTTTATGCCTAACTACCTGCTTCAGTGGCATATGATACAGTGGGCGGTAGAGCTTGGATGCCGCGTCTACGACTTCCGCGGCGTTTCGGGAGATCTTTCAGAGGATAATCCTCTCTATGGCTTATATCGCTTTAAAAAAGGCTTTAACGGTGACCTCGTCGAGTTTTGCGGCGAATATGATTATATATTCAACAAACCGATCAACTTTATGATTGAAAAGGGCGAATTTATCTACAGAAAGCTTCGCAAGCAGCTCTTTATGTTAAAGCATCACAAATAGAGAAAAGATGTGTTATAAATGACTTCATTTATCATTGAACGAGAAAAGATTGAGCAGAACGCGCGGGAAATTATTTCCAGAGCCGGTGATGCAACCGTTTTTGCGGTTGTTAAAGGACACGGCTACGGCTTCGGTCTTTCAGAATATGTTTCCATTCTCCACACCTGCGGCATACGGCACTTTGCCGTGACGGATGTTTCCGATGCCCTCGAGATAAAGAAAACGGAGCTTCCCGATACCGATATTCTTATGCTTCGCTCAACAGCTCTCGCTGATGAAGTCTCATCCCTTGTTGAAAATGATGTTATTTTGACAATAGGCAGCACGGATGCAGCTGTTGCCGCGAACAGGGTTGCTCTTGAAAAAGAGAAGCTCGCCCGCGTTCATATAAAGGTTGACACCGGTATGGGGCGCTACGGCTTTGCTCCTTCCGACCCGGAGCAGATTGTTTCCGTGTATACAAGCTTTCCGTCGCTTTCTCCCTGCGGTATTTATACCCATCTGACATCGGCTTTTAAAAGCCGCCGGGTAACAGAACGGCAAACTGACACTTTTCTCTCACTCTGCAGTGAGCTTGAAGCACGCGGCATTGATTGCGGTATGGTTCATTTTGCTAACTCCGCATATCTTTTCAGATTTCGTGAGCCGCTCGGGAATGCAGTAAGAATAGGCTCTGCATTCACCGGCAGAATCGTATGCAAGACGAGAAGAAGCGGTCTTTCAAGGGTCGGGCATCTTGAGAGCAACGTATGCGAAATACGCTGGCTGTCCCCCGGTTCAACGGTAGGATATGGCGGTGCATATACCGCAAAGCGCGCTGTAAAGACAGCTGTTATTCCTGTCGGATACGCTGACGGCTTCTGCACAGAAAAGACAAGAGATACATACAGATTCCGCGACGGGATTTTCTATGTTCTCTCCGATATAAAGCGCATTCTTTCACGAAAGCGCATATACGTAAAGATAAACGGACGGCACGCGAGGGTGCTCGGTCACATAGGTATGACGCACACGGTCTGCGATATAACTGACATCCCCTGCGAAATCGGCGATACGGCAGAGTTCGACGTAAACCCGATATACGTTTCAAGAGATATTTATAAAGAATTTATTTAGGCATTTTGTAATGAATACGGATTTTCCGTTTCAAATATAAATACCGGGAGGTAATTGATTATGAAAATGGTAATGGCAATCATCAACGCAGACGACGCTCATACAGTCGTTTCCAATCTCACAAAGTCGGGCTTTTCAGTCACAAAGCTTGCAACGACGGGCGGATTTCTTAAGACAGGTAACACCACAGTTCTTGTCGGTGTTGATGACGAAAAGCTTCAGGATGTCCTTGACATCATAAACAAACACTCACACAGCAGAAAGCAACTTGTTCCTGCTACGGCAGAATTCGGCATCGGTATGATACCCACGGTTCCCGTTGAGGTTTCCGTCGGCGGCGCAACCATCTTTGTTATGGATGTTGAGCGCTTCGAAAAAATCTAACTGATGAATTTTGACGGTTTTTACGGAAACGAGCGCGCAAAGGCGTATCTTAACTCCGCTTTTGCGCGCAACGCCCTGCCCCACGCTCTCCTTATTTCCGGCGAGCGCGGAATAGGAAAAAAGACGCTTGCCAACATCCTCGCGCGGGCAATAGTATGCACCGGGGAGTCCGCACCTTGCGGCAAATGCGATGCATGCTATAAATCCGAAAACGGGTTTCATCCCGATATCATAAGCATTGATGCAGAAAAGCTGAAGTCTGACGCCGCAAAATACGGCATCATTCCAAAAAAAGACGGACTCATCCATGTAATACGTGAGCTTAAGCTCAATGCCCTTCTGCGCCCGAACGACGGTGAACGAAAGGTATATATAATAGACAATGCAGGAACACTCAGCCATGACTGTCAGGATGCTCTTTTAAAAATATTGGAAGAGCCTCCCCTCTTTACATTTTTTATAATTCTGTGTTATAATTTAAGTGATTTGCTTCCGACGATAGTGTCAAGAGCCGCGCATATTGCGCTCTCCCCTCTTTCGGATTCGGATATGCTGTCCGTCATAAACAAAAATATGCCCGGCATTTCCGGTGCCGAGCGCGATGAACTTATAAAAACGAGCGGAGGTATTTGCTCCTTCCTCGTTTATGAAAAAGACAATGACTGCACAGAAGCCGCGGTAAATATAGCAAGGGCTCTTATTTCCGCAGACGAGCTTGAAATTTTCCGTGCAATATCAGTTCTCGATAAACGCGACCGCGACGGTGCGTCTGAGGTATTTGACGAATTGTGCATTCTTTTCCGCGATGCATGTGTTATTTCATCCGGTGCAAGAAGCACATTGATATCGCATGACAAATCAGGAATATCAGAAAAGCTTGCGGCGATTTTCCCGCCGAAAGTTTCTTGCAGCATTATCGACCTTTTAACAAACGCAAAGGTCTCATGTATGCGTAACGTAGGTTTACCGCACATAACAGGAAACCTTATATGTAAACTTGCAGATACAGCCGCAAAGGCGGCTTTGAAAGGATAGATTAAATTTTGAAGGAAATAATCGGTGTACGTTTCCGCGACGGCGGAAAAATATATTCATTCGACCCCGGCTCTATTTCCCCGCGTTCCGGCGACAAAATCGTTGTTGAAACCGCGCGCGGGCTTGAGCTTGGCATTGTGGCCGATGAACGGCACATCGTCGAGGATGAAAAGATTATCGCACCGCTTCGCAAGGCTGTCAGGATGGCAAACCCCGTTGACCTTAAAACCGCCGCAGAGCTTCGCGACCGCGAAAGAAAAGCTGTGGTAACCTGTCAGGAAAAAGCTGATGCGCATAATCTTGAAATGAAGATAATCAATGCAGAGTGCTCTTTTGACGGTTCTAAGATCATATTTTACTTTACCGCAGACGGAAGAATTGATTTCCGTGCACTCGTAAAAGACCTTGCTTCCATATTCAGAACAAGGATTGAGCTTCGCCAGATAGGCGTGCGCGACGAAGCAAAAATGCTGGGCGGTCTCGGCATATGCGGCAGACCGTTCTGTTGTGCAAGCTTCCTTGATGACTTTCAGCCTGTTTCTATAAAAATGGCAAAAGACCAGAATCTTTCGCTCAATCAGGCTAAAATTTCAGGCACCTGCGGCAGACTTATGTGTTGCCTTAAATATGAGCAGGATGCTTATGAAGACCTCATCCGCACTACGCCGCGCGTAGGAGCTGCCGTTGAAACTCCCGCAGGTCCGGGAACCGTCTCCGACGTCAGCCTTATCTCAGGCAAGCTTCGGATTAAAATTGAGAACGCTGCGGATGAAGTCATTTTTAAAACCTTTGACAAATGCGATGTATGCCCTCGCGGTGCAGACGGATGCCCACACGCCCAAAACGCTGCGGCTTCCGCAAAACGTGCAAAAAAACATATGAAAGCCCCCGCAAAAACTGCGGAGGCCTCTGACAACCAATAAGTATTATCAATAATATCTTCTTCTGCGGCGACGCTTGCGCTTGTTATATTGTATAACATAAATGACATAGCAAACTATTGCAAGAAGAACAACTGCAACGGCAATTAATGCATACGGGCTTTGAACAATATCCTTTATTTTGTTTATCGCATACGCGATTATCGACCGTTCCACATCATCTGCCGCTACCAGAGGAAGTGTTATATATTCGCGATCCTCATATTTCACAAGTACCGAACCTATCTCGTCACCTTTTTTTATCGGTGCTTCAAGCTCCCGGGCGGCGTTCGGAATAAGCTCAACCTTATCTGCGGCAAAATCACGCGGCATAAGGACGGCGTAATCCTCAGGCGTGTGAGCTACAACATAGTCACGGTGCTTTGCCGATCTTACATGAACCTCACACACAGGCTGATTGGACGAAAGAAGAGTTGCTTTTCTGAAATTTTCGAATCCCCACACTAAAAGCTTCTTGGATTCTGTAAAGTTCCCTTTCTTCCCTTCTGCATCCTTCCCGGCACCAAGGACAACCGAGATAAGCTCTGTCCCGTTATATTCGGCACTTGCCGCAAGGCATAATCCTGCAGGCGTTGTGCTTCCGGTTTTTAAGCCGTTTGCACGCGAATATTTGTACCCGAGCTCCTTGTATCTTGATATAAGCGAATTTGTTGTATAAAAGAACCGTTCCTCACCGATATTGGTTGCCGGAATAGTTGCCTGTTCCATCGCGCAGATTTCGCGAAGGCGCGCGTACTTTCTTACCTCCATTGCGATTTTCGCAACATCACGGGCGGTTGTGTAGTGGTTCTCATCATGCAAGCCGTTTGTGTTCACAAAGTTTGTTCCCGTAAGACCAAGCTCTGCGGCTCGGCTGTTCATAAGCTCTACGAACGCCGGAACACTTCCCGACACGCGCTCGGCAAGAATGTTTGCAGCCTCATTTGCGCTTGCGACAAGCATACAGATTAACAGGTTATCGGCAGACATCTTCTCTCCCGGCTTTATACCGACTGTGCTTCCCGCATCAGAAAGGCCTTCAAACGCACTTTTGTTTGCGGTTATCACCTCACTTAAGTCAGGAAGCTTTTCAACGACGAGCAATGCCGTCATAAGCTTTGTGATACTCGCAGGGTACTGCTTTGTATCCGCATTTTCCCCATAAATTTCGTGGCCATCGGTTGCATCTATCAAAATAGATGCCTTGGAGTTTACATCCATCGTCTCTATTGCACCGGCAACGCACGAAAGTGCAGCTGCGCATACAAGCAACAGAGAAATCAAACGCATCAGTTTCATTTCTTTTCCTCTCTTAAAACTTATTTTCTATATTATAACAGAAAACTTTGAAATTAACAATATCCGAAATTTGACCGGTGATTATTTATGAAGCTTTTATTCCACGAAAAGATTCTCGCAGCTGCTACACTTTTATTTGTCGGCTTTGTCTTTATTTTCAATACAGTTCGTGCTCCGACACTAAATGTTGTTTCCGGCTCTATGTCTCCTGCCACTCCGTATCTTATAAATATCAACACCGCCGATATAGAAGAACTTGATACTTTAGAGGGTATCGGCGAAAAAACCGCAGAGGCAATCATCAGCTACCGTAATAAAAACGGTGCATTTAAAACAGTAAATGAGTTGTGCGAGGTCTCCGGCATCGGAGCATCCACACTTGATAAAATAAAAGAATATATCAAAGTTTAACTGGGGGTTATCATAATGAGAATACTTGTAGTTGACGACGAAAAAATCATCGTTAAAGGTATAAAATTCAACCTTGAAAATGAGGGTTTTGATGTTGAAACAGCATATAACGGCGAAGATGCGCTTGAAATTATCAAGAACGTGCATCTTGATCTTGTCATCCTCGATCTTATGATGCCTAAGCTCGACGGTCTTGAAACCTGCCGGCGCATCCGTGAGTTTTCAACCGTTCCCATTATAATGCTTACTGCAAAGAGCGAGGACACGGACAAGCTTCTCGGTTTTGAATACGGTGCAGATGACTATATCACAAAGCCGTTCAATATTCTTGAGCTTAAGTCTCGCGTCCGTGCAATTCTGCGCCGTTCCGGCTCTTCATCCTCAAAATTCAAAAACACACGCCTTATTGCTGATTCTCTCATCATTGATACAGAACAGCGCAATGCTTATCTTGACGGAACACCCGTCCAGCTCACAGCAAAGGAATTTGACCTTGTTGAGCTTATGATGCGCAATCCCGGACGTGTATACAGCCGCGACAATCTTCTTAATATTGTCTGGGGCTATGAATATCCCGGTGATATGAGAACAGTTGATGTTCACATAAGGCGCCTTCGCGAAAAGCTTGAAGCAAATCCCGCGAAGCCCGAGCTTATTCTCACCAAGTGGGGAGTTGGATACTATTTTAAGGCATAGTCATACTTTCAATATGAAGCTGCGGGAAAGCATCTCGTTCCGGATACTTATTCTCTGCGGTGTTGCAGCTTTTCTTTCCGTATATATTATGAGTTCAGTTATCTTAAACAGGATTGAAACCGCAACACATCTTGCCAAACAAACAGAACTTCAGGCTGCGGCGTCGGAATATGCGACGTCGCTTTCCGTATATGGCTTGGATGCCGAAATCACTCTGCCGGATACATATGCCGGAATAAACCGCCGGCTTATCATCACGGACAGCTCACTGCGCATTGTTTTTGACAGTTCTGATATCGAAAACCACGAAGGAAAAATCATATATCTGCCTGCCGTTGTTACAGCTTTGCGCGGAGATGAATTCTTTGAGTTCAGTTCCTCTAATTTACGCCTCGAAAGCTCTGCCGCCGCACCGGTTGTTTCCGACGGCAAAATAATCGGCGCTGTTTGCATCTTTGAAACGGACGTAAGCCTGCAAAATATATACAAAGCACTTTTACCGGCGCTTCTGATATCCGGCATCGTAACGATTCTTCTTTTTTTAACCTTAGGTGCAGCATTTGTATTCTTCCTTCTCCGACGCATTTCGAATCTTATAAAAACGGTAAAAGAAACTCAAGGCGACGAGAAAATCGAAAAAATTCCTGTAAATTACAATGATGAAGTCGCCCCAATAATACGGGAATTCAACAACATCTACGAACGGCTCGACTATGTCCAGCAGATGCGTCAGGCATTCGTTTCCGATGCCTCGCACGAGCTTCGCACGCCCCTTGCTGCAATACGGCTTCTGTGTGAATCCATAACCCAGACAGACGATGTGGACACAGAAACCATTCGCGAATTTATGGAAGACATAATCTTAGAGGTTGACAGAATGTCTCACACCGCTGAAAAGCTTCTGGTTCTTTCAAGACTTGACAACGGAAACCGAAAAGGTCACGCTCCTGTTTCTCTTTCCGAAACCGTGTATAAGATGATAAATGCATTTGAACCAATTGCCGCAGATAAGGACGTCACAATTGAAAGCTACATAGAGGATGACTGCATCATTCCCGGAGAAACAGAAGGTGCAAACCAGATTGTGGGCAACCTCATTGACAACGCAATTAAATACAACAACGTAGGTGGAACACTCCGTATATATCTCTTCTCAAAAAATGGTAAATGTACGTTCATAACGGATGATACGGGCATCGGCATTGCTCCGGAATACCGGGAGCAGGTGTTTGAGCGTTTTTACAGAGTTGATAAATCACGAGAGCACGACGGTCGCGGCGGAAGCGGACTTGGGCTTGCCATTGTAAAACGAAACGTTGAGCACTTTGGCGGCACAATCAGAATTTCCGACTCCGTAACCGGAGGAACGCGCTTTACAGTAGTGCTTCCAAGTCTTCAGACCGAGGAGGAGCATTCTATATGAAAAAGCGGATTTTATTATTACTCACCCTGATTTTGCTTTTTTCCGCATGTTCTTATGATACTGATGATGCAAAAAATACGTGTTCGCTGTATTATCTCGATGCGGAAAACGACAACCAACTCGTGTCCATTCCCGGAAAGCTTGACGCTTTAACACCGGAAGATGCCGTGAATGAAGCTTTTCTTAAGCTGAAAACACCGGAAAAGAAAAAGCATTTATCCGCTATTCCTGCAAGCATTAATCTCCTTACTGTATCTGTTTCTGATGCAGTCTGCAAAGCAGAGCTTTCCCCGCGCTATGCAAAGCTTCCGGATACATCAAGAGCGGCAGTTGATGCCTGTCTTGTCAAAACGATATGCAGCATTGAAAACATAGACCGTGTTATATTCTTATGCGACGGCGCGGTTATGAGCGAATTTGACGAGAATGACTTTCTCATAAATTCTCCGCGTACATATTATGACGTATATACCGTAAACCTCTATTTTGCAAACGAAGATTTTGACGGCCTGCAGGCGGATCGTGAAACAATTTCCCTTTCTCCCGATACAACACTTGAGCATGCCGTTATCTCCCGTCTTCTCTCTCCTTCATCTTCAGGAAAGCTCAGAAGCGCTGTTCCCGCCGGAACGAAGCTGAATGATGTTTATGTCAATGAGGGGATGTGCGTTATTGACCTGTCGCGTGAGTTTGTCGATAATGTTATTCACGACGAATCACACGAAGGTATTGCAGTTTATTCGATTGTAAATACCATGACAGAGCTCCCGATGATAGATAGCGTAAAAATACTCATAGACGGAAAAGACGCAGACGGATATCTGCATCACAAGCTTTCTCTCCCGCTCACCAACAACTCAAAGCTGTTCCCGACACAGTCGTCTGAAAATTAACTTAGAATTAAAGGATGTTTTATATGGTTTTTCTTCTTGATGTTTCTCCGTTTAAGGATAAAGCTGTTTTTGACAGATTCTTTGTTTCCTGCAAGGAGTATCGAAAAAATAAAATAAGCCGGCTTGCACTTGAAGATGACCGCATACGCTCTTTGGGTGCAGAGGTGCTTCTGGCATTCGGTATGATGGACTGTGACAATCCTGATTATGATATTGCTGTATCGGAAACAGGAAAGCCGTATGACAAGAACTCCGACACGCATTTCAACCTGTCTCACTCCGGTATGTTTGCCGCCGCAGCTTTTGACGAATGTGACGTCGGTATTGATATTGAGGTTCCGAGAGCTGTTGATTTAAAGCTTGCAGAGCGTTTTTTCTCTCCGGAAGAAAATGCATTAATAAAGTCCTCACCTGCTCCCGAAAAGCAATTTTTGCGGACATGGACACGAAAGGAAGCACTCATCAAAGCTTACGGAAAAGCGTTGTCATGTAAGCTTACGGAGCTTAACACCGTCTGCGATAACGTTGAAATAGACGGTGCAAGCTACGGAATAACAACAATTGAAGATGAAAACTATTTCTTGTCTGTTGCCCGAAAAGGAGTGCCAAAGCCAATCATTTGTGAAAATATTATGGTTATGTAAACTCTACCGACGTGCATTATAACACACGTCGGTATTTCGTATAACTTATGCGTTGTAAAAATAATAAAAATAAAAAAAGTTTTTTCAAAAAAAGCTTGCAAATGAAGGTAAAGTGTGGTAAACTATTATAGTCGTCCAAAGACATAGGGGTATAGCTCAGTTGGTAGAGCAGCGGTCTCCAAAGCCGTGTCCCTATGTTCGTATGGTAACTTGAAAAAACTTAATATTTGCTGTTTAGGGGTATAGCTCAGTTGGTAGAGCAGTGGTCTCCAAAACCACGTGCCGAGGG
>SVLF01000047.1 GCA_015068085.1 Oscillospiraceae bacterium | reverse complement strand
TGGCATCCGCATATTCAATTTCACGGGATGAAAGCTCGTCATAGACGCTTTTTGCCACGCCGTGTGAACGGATAACCGCAAGGCTTCCCTCCGGCACCTGCTCTGCGGAGTCCACACTCGGAACCCCCAGCGATTTGAGATGTTCAACAACGTGCGCGTTGTGAATTATCGGCCCTATCGTACAAGCGCACACACCGTCACGCCCAAGCTTTTCTGCCATATCAACCGCACGGCGTACTCCGAAACAGAAGCCTGCAGTTTTTGCAACTGTTACCTTTGCCATCAGGCTTCACCGCCTTTACCAAGTGCGAGTATGTCACCGAAAACCTTTTCTACAACAGCTTTATACTTTGCACCGCCGCTTCCTTCGAATGAATCGGTTTCAACCGCTTTTCCGACAATTACATCCACACGACCGAAAAGGCGTTTCCTGCCGCTTATGAACACAGGAAGCATAGTTACACCCGCGCGACATGCAATCATAGCTGCCCCCGTCTTTGCGCCGGAAACATCAGCTTCACCGGAAACGCGCGTCCCTTCCGGGAAAATAACAACTTTTCTGCCTTTTTTGAGATGATTTATGGAATCACGAAGCGTGGACATTGAAGTTGACCCGCGGTCAACCGGAATTGCCTCAATCTTTCTCAGAAGCGCACCTATTACCGGAATACGGAAAAGCTCAATTTTTCCCATAAACACCGGAAGGTCAGCTTTATCAAACAGCATCACCGCAAAAAAAGGGTCAAGCATTGAGGTATGATTTGCACATACAACCGTCGCCTCATCCGGCATATTCTCTTTACCGGTAATCCTTACGCGAAAAAAAAGACGAAAGACCGGAACTACGACGGAAACAAGAAATTTATAAAGTCTCATCAGCCGTTCATCCTCTCTTTTATGATGTTTTTCAGAAGCTTCACGCTCTCCTCAAGCGTGTTGCCGGTAGTGTCAACCGTTACAGCATCCTCAGCCGCCGCGAGAGGCGCGACACTTCGGCTTGAATCCTGCTTATCCCGCGCACGCATATCCGAAAGCACGGTTTCAAAAGAAACACTTTGCCCCTTGAGAATCAGCTCGTCATATCTTCTGTGTGCACGGTCTTCATCCGTTGCCGTAAGAAAAATCTTAATTTTGGCATCCGGAAGCACAACCGTTCCGATATCACGTCCGTCCATTATAACGTTGTCACGTCTTGCAAACTCACGCTGCATATCAAGAAGAAATGCACGCACCGCAGGAATCGCCGACACATCGGAGGCATATGCGGAAATAACGTGCTCGCGGATTTCATCCGTTACATCATCCCCGTTTAAGAATAACCTCTGCACTCCGTCGCGGTGAGCTATCTCGATATTGATTTGCGGAAGCAGTTTTTCCACCTGCGCCGCATCCTTCGGATTTACACCCATGCGCTTCACATAAACACCAACAGTGCGGTATATAGCACCTGTGTCCACATATGTAAAGCCAAGTTCCTTTGCAAGCAGCTTCGATATCGTGCTTTTCCCTGCACCGCTGGGTCCGTCAATCGCTATTGCACATTTGTTCATAATCTTCTCTCCCTTATTCCATAGCGGCATATGTTCCTGCCGAGTATGCCGTTGACCATGCTATCTGAAGGTTGAAGCCCCCGGTATATGCATCAACGTCTATCACTTCGCCGGCAAAAAACAGTCCGCTTGTGATTTTGGATTCCATAGTTTTGGGATTTATTTCCCGGACATTCACGCCACCGGAGGTTATAATTGCCTCCGCTATCGGGCGTTTTCCGTCTATATCTATACGCAGCGCTTTAAGCGTATCACGCAGAGCACGGCGCATTTCTCGTGTAAGTGCGTTCGCCTTTACATCTGCTTGTATGCCGCTTTTTGCAAGAACAATCGGGATAATACCGGACGGAAGGAGTCCGCGAAGAAGATTTCTCATATCCTTATTCTTTTTTTCCTCTATGTCGCGCAGAATTCTTTCTTCAAGCTTCTCATGCGTAAGCCCCGGTTTTAAATCAATCAGCACATGGTATTTTTCATTTTCAAAATCCCGCATATGCGCACTTGCCGAAAGCACCAGCGGACCGGACAAGCCGAAATGCGTAAACAACATTTCCCCAAGCTCAGAAAACAGTACCGCTCCTTTTTCATTCTTTGCCGTCAGCGTAACGTTTTTAAGAGTAAGCCCTTGCGCACTGCGGCACAAACCGCTCTCACCTACGAGCGGCACAAGCGAGCCCTGAGGCTTTCTTACCGTATGTCCGCAGCTTTCTGCAAAGGCATACCCGTCACCGTCAGAGCCGGTAAGCGGATAGGATACACCGCCCGTAGCAACAATAACCGCATCGCACGGATACGTGTTTTCTTTCGTTCTGACTCCGGTTATTCTTCCGTTCTCGGAAAGCACACCGCAGACTGTTTCAGTCTTTATTCTTGCACCGTTCTGCTTTGCAAAGGAAACGAGCGCATCAGTAACCTCGCGGGCATTATCCGATTCAGGAAAAACCCTGAATCCACGCTCTGTTTTCAGCCGCACGCCGAGACCTTCCAGAAGCTCCATCATATCCTGTGGCGAAAATGCCGAAAATGCACTGTACATAAACCTTGGATTCTGCGGAATATTCTCCAAAAGCTCGCGGAAATCACAGTTGTTTGTTACATTGCATCTGCCTTTTCCGGTTATATTAAGTTTTTTCCCCGGCTGTGAATTTTTCTCAAGCACAAGAACATCCGCACCGGCGCGTCCGGCAAATCCCGCCGCAAGAAGTCCCGCAGCGCCGGCACCTATCACTATAACCTTTTTACTCATTGTCTGCCTTCTCGTATACTTCGTATTCATCCCAGATGGTTTCAAGATTTGAAAGGGTTTTCACTACCTCGTCACCTTTCTTTATGCTGAGCGCCGCAATAAGCGCATTTATAAGCGAAAGAGGTGCAACAAGCGAATCCGCAAACGAAACCATACCACTGCGCGCCGTCATCTTGTAATCGGCATACCGGCAAAGCGGAGAGCTTTCGGTATCCGTAAGCGCAATAACCTTTGCGCCTCGGCTGTGGGCAAATTTCATCGCCTTGAGTGTTCGTTTTGAATACCGGGGGAAGCTTACCCCGATAAACACATCCTCATCGGATATGCGCAGTATCTGCTCAAACACTTCACTTACGCTTATCGTGCTTATTATATGAACATTCGGGAACATAAGATTTAAATAAAAGCCTAAAAACTGAGCCGGAGCACTCGACGCCCGTACACCTATTACATAGATATTCTTCGCCGAAAGAATGCACTCGCAAACCTTATTAAATTCATCCCTGTTGATTTCATCAATCGTAGCAAGAATACTTTCGGCGTCTGAGCGAAGGACGGAGCCGACAACATCCTCGCGGATTTTTTCACTTGACAGCTCTATCCTCTGCGTTGCCGTGAGCTTGTTCTTCACAATATCCTGCAGGTCACGCTGCATTTCGGGATATCCGTCATATCCAAGCTCTGCCGCAAAGCGAACGACGGTGGACTCACTGACGCCCACACGCGCAGCAAGACGTCCGGCAGTAACAAACGCAGCTTTATCATAGTTTTCGAGAATATATCCCGCAATAAGCCTTTGTGCTTTTGAATACACAGGAAGCTCGTCTTCAAAACGCCCCAGAAGATTTTTCAAACCCTACACCTCACTTGAGTTCGGCTTGTATGCCTCCACTCTGTATATATTCATCCCCTGCTCCATAAAGCGCGCTTCGTATTCCGTAACGACATTCGGAATACCGCTTGCTGCCAGGTCAAAGGTTATGTTTCGCAGACGTAATCCGTATTCAGACATCGAATTAAGCGAGAACTCAAAAAGCTTTGAATTGTCTGTCTTAAAATATATAAATCCGTCACCGGAAAGCACCTTATCATATCTTGCAAGGAAATCTCCGTGAGTAAGACGGCGCTTTGCCTGCTTTTTCTTCGGCCACGGGTCACTGAAATTGAGATAAATTCCGTCTATTTCCCCGTCTTCAAATATTTCGCACAGACGCTCTGCATCAACATCAAGAAAACGAACATTCGGTATTTTCTGCTCCATAGCCTTTTCCATAGCCATAACGAGAGCTCCCTGTTCGCGCTCAATGCCTATAAACAGGGTTTTATCATCATTCTTCGCAGTCTCTGTTATAAACCTTCCTTTTCCGCAGCCTATCTCTATGCATATTCTCTCAAACCCGAAGCTTTCCTTCCACTTGCCGCGCATTTTTTCCGGCTCCGCCGGACAAACCGGTGCACATTTTGCAAGGCGACTTTCAAGATTCGGTTTTTTCCTCATTCTCAAAGTGCTCACACTCTCCCATTGTATAATGTAATATTTTATCACAAACCGGGGCGCGTTTCAATATTTTTTTGGAGAAAATATTATCAAAAGCACTCTTATACAATCACCCCGTGAGGTTTTTTCCTCACGGGGTGACAATACTTATCACAGATTTTTAAATGCCTTTTTGCCGTTTTGCTTTATCTTTTCGGCGTCGAGCCCCGAAAGCTCTATGCGCAGAAGATTTGTTTCCATATAGTTGAACGGTGAGAGAGAACCGAAGCAGATGCACTCTTCAGGAACATTTCCCACTGCCCTTCGACAGAGGTTTGAATCAAAAAGCGCGGTAGTGGTTGTATCAAAGAAAATGTTTTTGCGCGATTTTGCAAGCTCACCGAGCTTTCCCGCCGCGAACATCGAAAATCCGGTAGCAAGGAGCGGAACATCTTCGTACTTTGAAATCAGAGCGACATAATCATTTGCCGAAATGTTCTTCGGCGTGTCGAGATCACTTCTGCCGCGGAAGTTTTCAAAGCTTGCGCAAACTCTCACCGGAACACCGAGCTCAGATGCAAGCTCCATAACCTTTCCCGCTCGGTGAACGGGGCTATACTCATCAAAGAGCATCTCGGGCGCGAGAGAATAGCCGTGATAAAGCGGAGCAAGCTCAAATCCGCAAAAGCCGCGTGCTATCATCTCCCGAGCATCGCGCTCCCATCCGGGATATGCGGGATTTACAATCGCCATCGGGATAAATTTTGTTTTTCCGTCATATTCTTCAAGCTCTTTTAAAAGCTCAAGATTTGCAGCATTTGCATCCTTATAAAAAAGTCCGTTTATGTTTGCGACAACCATATGAGTAATGTCATACTCGCGTGCAAGCGTATCAAGACCCGAGAGCGTGTTATATTCAAGATTGCGGAACGGCCAGTGACCTACATATGTATTGATATCAATAAACACAGCTTACTCACCCTTCCTTTTCAAAAATCTTTCAAATGCAGTGCCGCGCAAAATCGTCTTTTTGTCCTCATCTGAGATTCTTGCACCGAGGAGCTTTCCCGCACAGGCAGACGGAGAATTGTCCGTACCGAAAAGAATTCTGTCGGCACCGAGAACCCTCACAGCCTCCTCCATTTGCGGACGGTCATAAACGCTTCCGCTCATATCGGTATACACATTCGGGCAATCGGCAATTGCCTTTAATGAATACTGCCACTCGGCAATGGTGAAATGTCCCATAACAAAAGTTGCTTCGGGATAACGCTTTGCGGCGTTTGCCATATGCACGCCGTCGGTTGCAAGCGGTTGGCGTACCTTATTCGGCGCATCCATAAAGTGCATTGAGTGCTGGAGAATCGGAATATCAAGCTCTATGCACTTTTCAATTATCGGTGCATAGACCGGATCATCCATAAAATAATCGTAATAAAGCTTTACGCCCACAAAGCCAAGCTCCTTTACGCAGCGCTCAATCTCCGCAACTGCCTCTTTTGCATATCCGGGATGAGCATACGCCATGCCGTAAACTCTGCCGGGGAAACGCTTAACGGCTTCATATGTAACATTGTTTGCCGAAACAAAAACCTCGGGCGGGCAACGCTTTATTGTGTTTACCGGAAGCGATGTTACAACCTTATCAACGCCGATAAGGTCAAACACGCGCATCATATCATCCGCAGCTGCGGTATTGAGCGTTTTGAAATCGCCGGTGCTCCAGAAATGCTCGTGCCAGGCGACAACAGGGTTGTCGTGCATTATTTTGAGTTTTTCTTTAATGTTCATTTTCTTATCCCTTTACTTAAGCCGAGAGGATGCGAACCTCTCAAGCCTTAAACTTGTTAAATTTTTATACTTTAAAATTGTCGTCCTCGCAAGGCGCTAGCCTTACTTCGTCCTTCGCATTTAAATTATTTAAAATTTTCCTGCGTTTAAGGTCGAAGAGTTTAAAAACGAAAATTTCGGATGAAGTACAAAGAAAATTCAAAAATCATACTGACGTATATTTGCAGAATTTTCTGCAGTAGTTCGCTGAAATTATGTTTTTAAACCTTAAGGTGTTCGCCTCCCCTCGGCTTAATGCTCTGATAGTATGCAGAAACCTTTCTTATCGCCTCAATAGTCTCGTTAAGATCCTGCTCCGTAAAATATTCTTTGGATTCAAGACGGATGCAGGTTTTGAGAATTTTTTCTGCATTCGGGCAAAGACCTGTTTTGTATTCAACCTTCTTTCCGTAATACGGGCAGGAGAACGGACACTTCATCTCACCAAAGGCTGTCTGCTGTGTAAACATATCCATCTCATAAACGCACTGTGCGATATATCCGGCACCTGCCTGAACGCCCTCTGCACGAAGCGCCGCCGCAAACTCTTCACGCGTGCAGCCAAGCTCTTTTTCATCAACTGTAATGAGATAGAACCAGTAGGAAGATTTGCAATCAGGGTGTACCTTAGGTACATATATTCCGGGCAAATCACGGATGCCTGCCGTAAGCGCATCGCCGTATGCATTGCGCTTTTTGCAGATATCCTCAACCTTTTCAACCTGTGCAAGACCTACCGCCGCAACAAGCTCGCTCATACGGTAGTTCGGTGCAACATGTGGGGAGTTGCGCACAACATCCGCACCAAAGCGGTTATAGTTTTTGTCGGCAAACATAACTGCCTTATGATAAAGCTCTTCATTATCGGTAATAATCATACCGCCGTCACCTGCGGAAATGTGCTTGAAGTCATTAAGCGAGAAGCAGCCGATATCCCCATATGTACCGACGTATTTCCCCTTATATTCACAGCAGTAAGACTGTGCACAATCCTCAATTACATAAATGCCCTTTTCATGGCAAACCTTAACGATTTCATCAACCTCGGCGGCGTTACCGGCAAGGTGAACAACTACTACTGCTTTCGTTTTATCTGTAATTTTTTCCTCTACCGACTTTGCCGTCATATTGTATGAGTTCGGATCAAGGTCTGCAAATATCGGCACTGCATTCTGATAAAGAATACCGATAACGCTTCCCATATCCGTAATCGGAGAGGTAATAACCTCATCGCCGGGGCCTACGCCGCAAGCGCCGAGAGCCGTGTGGATAGCACTCGTTCCGGAGCTTGTTACTGCGCAGAATTTTGCGCCGTTAAGCTCTGCAAACTTCGCGCAAAGGCGCTTTGCAAAGCTTCCCTTCCAGTAGAACAGGGTGTTTTGCTCAAGTGCCTCTTCGAGATATTTAAGTTCCTGCTTGCCGAAACGCTTTGCCGTTCCGTAAGGAGTTGTTTTTACGGGTGTTCCCCCGTGAATTGCCAGCTTTTCCATTGTGAACGTTCCTTTCTCACCGTTTCTTTCCCTGTTAAAAACACGGGACATTTTTTGTAGATTTAATCACCTGTTACGGTTCTTTCTTATTATATTCCTTTATTAAATGTCAATTCAAGCAGACTTTGTGACAAATCGGGCAACTTCACCGATGCTCTTTCGTCTGTTTTCATAAAAATTTCCACAATACAGAAAAATTCTTTTTCGAACATATATCTTTACGATTCGGGTAAAATGTGTTACAATACTAACATATGTATAAACAGACAGGAGAGATATCTGATGAAAATTTCACCGTTACAGAAAGCAAGATACGAATATTCACCGAAGCTTCCGCAGATGCTTCGCGGCGGCATCGCCGAAATCAGCGTTTCCGAGGGTGCGGAAACAAAAAGCGTTGCAGATTGCGAGAAAATCGCAGCACTTTTCCCCAACACCTACGGAAGGAAGGAAATAGTTTTCAAGAAAGGCCAGAACACCTCCGAGGACAGGCGTCAGGTTGTCGGCGTTATCCTTTCCGGCGGTCAGGCACCGGGTGGTCACAACGTTATCTGCGGGCTCTATGATGCGCTTAAATCCACCAATCCCGAAAACGTTCTTTACGGTTTCAAGGGCGGCCCGAGCGGACTTATCGAGGACGATTATATAATCTTTGATGATGAATACATCAACAAATACAGAAACACCGGCGGTTTTGACATCATAGGCTCCGGCAGAACAAAGCTTGAAACCAACGAGCAGTTTGCCATCGTTGCTGATGTCTGCAAAAAGCACGGCATCACCGCAATCGTAATCATCGGTGGTGATGACTCCAACACCAACGCTGCTGTTCTTGCGGAGTATTTTGCCGCAAACAACACAGGAGTACAGGTAATCGGTTGTCCGAAGACCATTGACGGCGACCTCAAGAATGAAGACATTGAGTGCTCTTTTGGTTTTGACACCGCAACCAAGACATACAGCGAGCTTATCGGTAACATTGAAAGAGATGCAAACTCTGCAAAGAAATACTGGCATTTCGTCAAGGTTATGGGGCGTTCTGCTTCCCACGTTGCTCTTGAGTGTGCACTTGAGACCCAGCCGAACATCTGCCTTATCTCTGAAGAAGTTGCCGCAAAGAAGATGTCCCTTTCCCAGATTGCCGATTATATTGCAGATTCCGTAGCAGGCAGAGCCGCAAAAGGCATGAACTTCGGCGTTGCAATAATTCCCGAAGGCGTTGTCGAGTTCGTTCCGGAATTTTCAGTTCTTATTGCTGAGATCAATGAGCTTCTTGCAGGAAGCCGCGCAGATGAATTTAACGCACTTCCGACATGGGCAGAAAAATATGCATTCATCGAAAACGGGCTCACAAAAGAGTCGATGGAAGTATTCGCAATTCTCCCGCAGGGCATCCAGCAGCAGCTGTTCTTAGAGCGCGACCCGCACGGCAACGTCCAGGTTTCGCTTATCGAATCAGAAAAGCTTTTCTCAGCTCTCGTCGCAGATAAGCTTGCCGCACGCAAGAAGGACGGAAAGTATAGCGGTAAGTTCTCCCCGCTCCACCACTTCTTCGGTTATGAAGGAAGATGCGCATTCCCGTCAAACTTTGATGCGGACTATTGTTACAGCCTCGGTTACAACGCATTTATGCTCATCCGGTATGGCTACAACGGATATCTTTCCAAGATTTCAAACCTTTCAAAGCCCGCGGACGAATGGGTTGCAGGCGGTATGCCGATAACCAAAATGATGAACATCGAACGCCGCCACGGCGAAGATAAGCCGGTTATCAAGAAAGCACTTGTTGAACTTTGCGGCAAGCCGTTTAAGTTCTTTGAAGCAAACAGAGACACCTGGGCAATCGAAACCTCATATGTATACCCCGGTGCTATCCAGTACTACGGTCCGGCAGAGGTTTGCGACCTCACAACAAGAACCCTCGCACTTGAAAAAGAATAATTGAAGAGCTTCATACGAATGACCCCCGGAAATCTGCCGGAGGTCATTTCGTCTTTTCGTTTCCATTAAAGTATAAAATATTTGAAAGTTGGATTTTTATTTGCAAATCGTAAAAGTTTTGCTATTTGTGTTGACAAATTGAGAAAATAGATATATAATGACTATAGAAAAAGGCAAGACCTCAAACGGTTATGCCGCAGGACTTATTTTAGATAGCCCAAACTTGGCAGGTGGGGGCTATCTTACTTTTTTTGTAAGTGCTATTAAAAACACGATAGTTAAAAATATAATTCTTAATATGTATTTCAACATAGCAACCACCTCCTTTCCCGACTATAAAGTACAGGAATTAGGTGGCATAACCGCCCAGCTTTTACACTGTTTTCAGTCTTACCTTTATCGGATTTCTCCGACAAGGCACATTATACACCATAATTTGATAATTTTCAAGATATTTCATGAAGATTAATGCTTAATGCCCTATGCAGCCCTCAAAATCTGCATAGGGCAATTTTATTTTTCGATTTCATTAAAGTATAAAATATTTGAAAGTTGGACTTTTATTTTTCTTGCAGTTTTTTATTATATGTGATATACTAATTTCGCAACACAACTTTAATATTTGATTTAACCACAGGAGAAGCGTTTTTATCTTCGGTAAAAACACATTCTCTTATTTGGCTTTCTCTTGTGGTTTGTCAAAGTTGTGTTGCAGCAAACGGAGTTATGTGTTTTTCGTGCGTAGCTTCGGCTGCGCACTTTTTATTTTCAAAGGGGAAAAGATTATGCCCGATTACAAAGCTATGTATCTGGATTTATTCAATTCGGTTACCGATGCAATCGAAATATTGAGCGAAGCCCAGAGAAAATCAGAAGAGCTTTTTATCACTTCCTGCGAAAAGGAGGCAGAAAAGTTGAAAAACATAAAGCTCATCACTCCGGAAGAATAAATACTCACAGAATAATATTCCACCCACAGTGTGATATGCCCTACACTTTTTTCGGAGGTGCATACCACACTGTGGGTGGTGCTTTATTTTCTGGCATAGCCCTGATACCATAGCGGCAACAAGCTACTGTCTTTTCAATTATTGCTTTTTTATTCTTCTTCGTATGAATTTTATAATTTCTTCAACCGGGATAATCAAAAATGCAAGAGCCGTTGCGACGCCGTATTCCTGCGCATCAAGACGCGCAAGCGAGAATGCGTCTGCAAGGAACGGGATTTCCACAACAAGCGTTACAAGGACAAACGACACAACAGCCGCGCCCCACAGCCAAAGGTTCTGATTTGTCATCTTGAAAATCGATCCGCGAAGTGAGCGCAGGTTGAAGGAATGGAAAATTTCAGAAAATGCAAGCGTAAGAAACGCCATGGACGTTCCGAGCGTGTTTGCATCATATCCGAGTGCCTCTGCACCAAAGCGCAGTGCGTGGTCAGGATAAAGCACATCATGCCCTATAAAATACGAGGCAAGCGTAATTGCCGTAAGGATAACACCCTGATACACAACTCCTGCTCCGACACCTCCGGCAAATACACTCTCACGCGGAGAACGGGGTTCGCGCTTCATTATATCCTTCTCAGGCTTTTCCATACCAAGCGCAAGAGCCGGCAGACAGTCTGTTACAAGATTTATCCACAGCAAATGAACCGGCTGGAAGAGCGTAAAGCCCATAAGAGTTGCAAAGAATATCGAAAGCACCTCCGAGAGATTGGATGCAAGAAGGAATTGAATGCACTTTCTTATGTTGTCGTAAATTCTGCGTCCCTCACCTACAGCCGAGACGATTGTTGCAAAGTTATCATCCGCAAGAATCATATCTGCAACATTCTTTGTAACGTCTGTACCGGTAATACCCATACCTACGCCGATATCGGCATTCTTGATCGACGGTGCATCATTTACTCCGTCTCCGGTCATTGCGCTTATCCTTCCGAGCTTCTGCCATGCCTTTACTATACGTGTTTTATGCTCCGGCTGAACACGCGCATATACGGAATACTTTTCTACAACACGGTCAAATTTCTCATCAGAAAGGAGCGAAAGCTCAGCACCCGTCATTGCCTCATCCGCGCTCTCTATTATCCCGAGCTCACGCGCAATGGCAACTGCCGTATCCTTGTGGTCACCCGTTATCATTATGGGGCGGATTCCCGCTTTGCGGCATTCCTCGATTGCGCCCTTTACCTCGTCGCGCACGGGATCAATCATACCGACAAGACCTATAAAGCACAGCTCTCTCTCAAGCGTCTCCGGTTCAAAATCAGAGGGCATCACATCGTGATTTTTCATTGCCGCTGCAAGCACGCGCAAAGCTCGATCCGCCATATTTTTATTGTTTTCGAGAATTTTTTGCCGGATTTCATCCGTCATATCAACTGTTTTTCCGTCTATATATGCCTTGGTACAGCATTTGAGAATCTCATCCGGTGCACCTTTTGTAAACTGTACGAGACTTCCGTCGGCTTTTTGATGGACAGTTGACATCATCTTGCGCTCGGATGAAAACGGTGCCTCTCCTACGCGCGGAAACTCGCCGCTTTGCTCATTCTTATCAAGCCCGAGCTTATATGCGTAATTTACAAGCGCACATTCCGTCGGTTCACCGACAGCTGATTTCATATCAACATCAAGCTCTGCATCGGATGCAAGCGACATCGACGTTGCAAGAAGCTTTTCATCGTCGCCGAAGTGCTCCACAACCGTCATTTTGTTCTGAGTCAGCGTGCCTGTTTTGTCGGAGCAGATAATCTGTGTGCATCCGAGCGTTTCAACAGCCGTCAGCTTACGGATAATCGCATTGCGCTTTGACATATTTGTCACACCGATTGAAAGCACAATGGTAACAACGGTTGCAAGTCCCTCCGGAATTGCGGCAACTGCAAGAGAAACAGCAATCATAAATGTATCAAGGAAGGTATCAAGTCCCACACCACCGCCGGAAAGATACGCACGGATGATATTTATGGCAAAAATCACAACGCAGATTCCGATAACAAGCTTTGTAAGCACACCCGAAAGCTCGGACAGCTTCATTTGAAGCGGGGTTTTTCCGTCCTTTGCCTGCGTAAGGGCATCGGCAATTTTCCCCATTTCCGTATCCATACCGGTCTGTGTTACAACAGCGCGCCCTCTTCCGTAAACAACCGTACTGCCGGAGAAAACCATATTCTTTCTGTCTCCGAGCAAGATATTTTCGCCCGAAAGCGTCTCTGCAGTCTTTGTAACGGGCACAGACTCTCCCGTAAGCGCGGCTTCTTCTATTTTCAGGCTTGCCGCCTCAAGAAGCCTTGCATCAGCCGGCACGGCATCTCCCGCTTCAAGCACAATAACATCGCCCACAACAAGGTCTTCGCTGTGAACAGTGATAAGCTTGCCGTCACGGATTACCTTTGATGTTGCCGCCGCCATCTCCTGCAGTGCCGCAATGGACTTTTCCGCTTTGCTTTCCTGCACAACGCCAAGCACAGCGTTAATGAGAACAACCGCCATAATGATTATAACATCTGTCGGAAAATGGTTTTCATAACCCGCCATCACTCCCGCAATAAGCGCCGCGACAATAAGAATAATCGTCATTGGCTCGGCAAGCTGTCTGAAAAAGCGGTGAAGCAGTCCCTCACCTTTTTCTTCGCGCAATTTATTTTTTCCGTTTTTTGTAAGGCGTGCTTCTGCCTCAGCTGAGCCGAGTCCGTTTTCCGACGCAGACAGCGAACGCAAAACCTCACTTGCATCACTTAGATACTCTTTCATACCTGTAGTCATTCCTTTCTGTTGTGTTTATTATATGCTTTTTATATATAAAAAAGACTTATTTGCAATTTTTTTGCAAATAAGTCTCATCATTTAAAATAAAGCCAGAGCGAAAAACGCACGGTTGTTGACTTTACTGCGCCACAGCGCCGATTACTCCCTTTTTGTAATACCAATTATAAATCATTCCGGAAAATTTTTCAAGCGGAAATTTGTAAATTATTTTTTAATACGTGCGGGTGCCGAAGCACCCGCACGAAAGCTCTTTTATTCTGCTGCCGCTTCCTCTGCAGCCTTTTTCTTTTTTGTTTCCTTTTCGAAGGCAACGTTTCCGACCTTGACGTTTACTGCACTTACAGAAAGACCGGTCATAGACTCAACTGCACTGATAACGTTTGCCTGAACGGATTTTGCCACTGTGGGGATAACAAAGCCCTTTTTAACGGTTATCGTGAGGGCGATTTCTGCGCTGTCCTCACCTATCGTAATTTTAACGCCCTTTGAGCTTGCCTTTTTTCCGAGAAAATCCGCAACCGTCGATGTCCCGAGAGCTGCGACGCCGTCAATCTCCAATGCCGCAATGGATGCAATGGATGCTATAACCTCTTCAGATATCGTAACGCTTCCGTTTTCGTCTGTTTTTGCTACATATTCTTTAATTTCAGCCATACCGATATACACTCCTTATTATGTGTTATATCTATAGTATACCTCATTTCTTACTTAATTTCAATAATTTTTATCTGTCCCGGCAAAAAATCTGTTTCGCTTACCGCGATATCCTTGATTTTTGTAGTATCACTTGCCGAAAGACCTTCCTCAGGTGCCGTGACAATAACGTTTACTCCCGTGTCGTTTATGAGCGCAACGCAGTCGGTATATCCCTTTGCTTTTACAAGCGTTTCTATCCGCGTTTCACTGACTGCGCCCGTTGAGATTGTTTCAATGCTTTCTGCCGCGCTGTCACGCGATGCCTCAGAAAGATTTTCTTCGGAAAGTGCTTCCTTCAGGGTTGTAAGCGCGGTATCGCGCGCCTTTTGCTTTTCCTCACGTGCACGGCTGAAATACTCCGTAACATCACCGTTTGCGTCCTTTTTAACATTTTCTTCGCCTTCCTGCGCCGTTTCTTCCGTCCCTGAAACCGTGCTGCTCTGTCCGAGATTACCTTCTATCCTTTCGGAATCAACCTCGGGATTCACCGTGTTCATATTGAGATAAACCGCCACACACACGAATAAAATAATCACCGTTGCCACAAGATTCTTCTTTTTCATACTTAAACTCCTTCACTCTTTCATTTTTATAACGCTTATTCTATCACTGCGAAGTCCCGTAAGCACAGACACCGCTTCCACCACTTTACCGCGAAGCGCCGCGCTCGCAGCACCGTCACATATAACCACAGCACCCTGAAACTCAGGATACATCTCCTTTATGAGAACCGGCATCTCGCCGCCCGAGCCTCCGCTTATGATGCTCGGCTTTGTGTCAATATCGCTTTCCCTCGCCCTTTCATCCTCGCGCCGGCTTTCGCGCGCTTCTTTTGCAAAAACGCTTTCCGGTCCGGAGCTTACCGAAAGCATCACCTTGCATCTTCCCACCCCCTCACACTCAGAAAGCGTCTTCTCCACCTGCTTTTCAAATGCCTGCAGATTAAAGCTTTCTGACCTTTTTTCTTCTTTTCCGCTCTTTTCTCCGCCGGGAAATGTTAAAAGCAAAAATCCCGCCGCGATGACAAGCAATATGTATTTGTACTTTCCAGCAAAGTCCGTTAGTTTCACAATACCCTGTTTTGCTTCCGTCATTTTTCTTTCTCCTTTTTAAGCCTCTGATGCTCACGCGCGATGCCGAGCTCCTTCTCTACAAGCTCCGATACTGCAACAAGCTCCGTCTCAGTTTCTGCCGTTATATACGCGGTATGCGGTGCTCCGTCTTTGCACTGTACGGTAATATCGCACTCTATCCCCGAGCTTTCTGCTCTCTGCAATATATATGCGCGCGTGTTTTCTTCTATGAGCTTTTCCTTGATATTCTCCTGCTCATCACGAAGCTTTTCATATCTCGCCTCTGCCCCACGCGAGTATTTTTCCATTTCATCGGACAGTGCGGAAACGTCAACACGGCTTATAGGGGATAGAAGCGTTGCCGTCATGAGAAGGCATGACGCAAGCGTGACGGCTCTGCCCGCTGCATTTTTCGGACACAGCGCGCCTACAACGGAAACGATGAGCGTCACCGCCGCGATTGAAGTTATCCAGTTCTGAACAAACTGCATCTATCCCACCCCCGCACTGCTCATTGCCGCAACTATAGTTATGAAAATAACTGTCACGCAGGATGATGCCATAGCAAGCACAAGCCCGAAGCTCTGCCCGAGACGGTCGCAAAGCTCCGAAATACTTCCGCCTATCATCGGCGAGGCACACACCGCGCATACCTTGAACAGAATATAATTTCCTGCAAGAGAACAAAACGGAACAACGCACGCCGTCAGCACGACAAGCATTCCAAACACACCGACGGTGTTTTTTATCAACGCAGCACCGGACAGCACCGTTTCCGCCGCATCCGCCATTATTCCCCCGACAACCGGCACACCGCCGACCGCAAGCTGCATCACGCGCAGTCCCGCTTTATCCACGCTACCCGAAACGATGCCTGCAATGGTTATGTATGATATAAACGCGCCAAGAAGAAATTTAAGCGAAACAGAAACTATCTTTGCCGCCATATCCCCTATTCTTCGGAGTGAATCGTTTCTCACCGCGGCATTTGCCGTTGCGGCAAAAATATTGATATACACAAGCGGAAGAAGTACACCACTGATAACAGAGACAAGCACATCACCGAAAAATGCGGAAGCCGCCGCCTTTGCAATCGCCGCTCCCGGTATTCCGCTTGCCGCCTCTGCCGCCGCTATGGTCGGAAGAAGTGCCTTTGAAAAAGAGTCAAGCTGGTAAATCAGGTCACGTCCCATCCCTATAACGCTTTTTATGCTTCCGGCTGCCGCCGCAGTTACGGCGAGGGCAGAAGCGAGAGACAGCGCAAGGTTTACCGCCGGTGAGTCCTTCGCATTTCCCATCGCGCTCACCGCACCGCCAAGCATTGATATCGCAACAACCGATACAACGCATCTCATACCGCTCATCAGCACGGTTTTTAAATTCCTGCAGAGCTTATCCCATATTACGGCAAGGCCGTCCTTGAAGGACAAATCCACAGAAAGCTCAACATCTGATGCATCATCCGGAACGGCGCGAATAAGCTCCTCCGTACCGAGGGCAGAAAGCCCGCGTTCATAAAAATCATTTTCCGCCGCACTGCACGGAAGTGAAAATAAAATCAGTACCGCCGCAAAACACAGAACTTTTTTCATATGTATCTATGCCTCCATACGCGCACAACATATTTATAAATCCAAAATGCAACGCATTTTGCACCTCAACTATTACCTCTTAACTCTTATCTCTTACCTGTCCGAATTCATTCGGACACTACATACCTATTTGCCGGAGCACTGCAAGCATCAAGGGTGCCGCGCACATCACCGATGCCGCGCCTGCCACAAGCTCAATATACGAAGCCGCGGAGCTTACTCCCGCATCTCTGCACACATCGCACCCTATGCGCGAAACAATGCTTATCCCTACGCACCGAAGCACGGGGGAAAAAAGCTCACGGTCTATTCCCGCCCCACCTGCAAGCTCGTGAATAAATTTCACCACAGAGCCGAGAACTCCCGATGCTGCAAACACCATTCCGACGATGAGTGCAAGCGTCATAACCACCGCCATCTCCGGAACGTTTTTCCGAAGCAACGATGCCGTTATAACTCCCACAAGCGCAATAGCGCAAACACGAGCAACCTCTCCCATACACTCAGAAACCAAAAGTGGATTTTACAAGATCAAAGAGGTTGCTTATCTCACGCACTATGATCATAAGCACAACTATAAGCCCCGCAAGCGTCGTCATCATCGCCTGTTCCTCGCGCCCCGAGCGCACAAGAAGCTGGTTGAGAACAGCCACAAGTATTCCTATTGCCGCAACCTTGAAAATTAAATCAACCTGCATTTTTATAACAATTCCTTTTCTCTTCACTATTCTCTTTTATCTCTGATCTGATGAAAAATTTTTCAGCCTTCGCTTTTCACATTCAGATAAAAACTATAACAAGAGATATCCCACATATGATACCGAGCTTTGTGTACAGTCCGCCAAGTCTCCGGCGGTCACTGTCCGCAACGGAGAGAATTGATTCGAGTGTCCTTGACGTGCGCTCAATGCTTATTCTCTGCTCATCCGCGCTGTACCTACCAAGCACATTCCCAAGCGACACAAGCTCTTCTTTTTCCCGCGCGCCGAGCGTAAGAGCCGTGTTATATGTAAGCTGTTTTCTCCAGATAATTCCAAATGGAATATCTCCGCGCCGCTTCATTTCATCCGCACATTCGGAGAAAAAACTGCAAAACGGCTCCGGCATTTCTCTGCCGAGCTTTTGCAAAACCGCCTCAAGCGGGCTTAACATCTCTGCAATTTCCGAGCGCATAATCTCAAGGGCACGGCAGAACATGGAAAGCGTGCGCACACGCGCCGTAAGCTCCGACGATGCCGAAATACCGATAAGCGCCGCGCCGCTGGCAAGAAGGATTGCTCCTATTGCTTTTATCATTTTTACCATCCTTTCTTCCTACACATTTTCAACCATTTTCAAAAACCCGTCACCGTCTTTTCCAAGCGTGACCGCACATTCAAAAATCTTCATATCAAAAAGCTCGCGATATGTATCCCGCCGCACAAGCTCAGATAAATTTTTCCCGTGTGCAGTCGCCAGAATCCCCGTTCCGCACCCGAAAATACTTTTCACCGCCCTGCAATCAGCTGCATCGGAAATCTCATCCATCGCAATAACATCCGGTGTCATTGTCCTGAGAAGCATCATACTCCCGCGAGCTTTGTCAACACCGTCAAGCATGTCCGTACATCTTCCCACATCAAGCTGAGGCACACCTCTGTATTTCGCGGCAATTTCTCCGCGCTCGTCCACAAGTGATATACGCACTCCCTCATTAGAAAGGCTTCGCACAAGATCACGCAAAAGCGTTGTCTTTCCACAGCCGGGCGGTGCAACAATCAGCGTGTTGCGAAAGCTCCCTTTTTTCATCACCTCGCCGTATACGCTATCTGATATACCTTTTATCTCCTTTGCTATGCGTATTGAAACGGACGACAGCTCCCGCATCCCAAAAACGCCGTCTGCGCTTTTTACAACACTTCCGCAAAGCCCTACTCTGTGTCCGCCGCGGACGGTAACAAATCCCTGTGCCACACTTGTCCGCGCGCAGTGAAGCGAGCTTTCCGTAGCAAGCTCTAAAACATCGGAGAGGTCCTCCGCCGTAACATCCCGTAAAAGCTCTTCCTCAGCTCCGTTTACGAATACCGAAAAGCTTCTTCCCGCTCGCAAGCGAAGCTCACGGGCACTTCGCTTTTTCTCGGGCGAAAGAGTTTGCGCCACTGCTCTGAACTTTTGCGGCAAAAACATTGCCGCCTCTTCAAACGCTTTTGTCATGCTGTCCATTGCAATTCTCTCCTTTGTGTCTTTACACCAACATTTTATGTACAGGCAGTGTGTAATAGAACTTGAAATTTCTGATTTCACAAAGATAACTGTTGATTAAACATCAAATAAGTGGTAAAATATACATATAATAAAATCAATAACACCTTGGGAGGTTATACATATGGATTATCAGAAGCTTCGCAACGGAAGCGACATCCGCGGAGTTGCACTTGACGGGATTGAAGGTCAGCCGATAACTCTTTTTGAGGATGTCTGCCGTGACATCGGCCGTGGCTTTGCGCTGTGGCTTATAAAGAAAACCGGAAAGAAGGCAGGGCTTCGCGTCTCGGTAGGCCGTGATTCACGTCTCTCCGGTGAGAGGCTCGCTTCGTGGATTTGCTCCTCTATGACGGAGGCAGGCCTTGACGTTTGCGACTTTGGCATGGCAAGCACGCCGGCTATGTTTATGTCCACGGTAACGGAGGGGTATGAATACGACGGCGCGGTTATGATTACCGCAAGCCATCTTCCGTTCAATCGCAACGGTTTTAAATTCTTCACGCGTGACGGCGGTCTTGAAGGCTCCGATATTAAAGAGATTCTCGCATTTGCCGAAAGCAGCGAAACGACAGGTCTTTCTGCCGGCAAGCTTACTACCGGCGAATTTATGAGCGCATATGCAGAAATTCTTGCAAATAAAATCCGCAAGGCAACGGGCTCTGATAAGCCGCTTTCCGGCTTCCGCATAGTTGTCGATGCAGGCAACGGTGCAGGCGGATTTTTCGTAGATAAGGTTCTCGCTCCGCTCGGTGCAGATACGGCTGGCAGCCGATATCTTGATCCTGACGGAAGCTTCCCGAACCACATTCCGAACCCCGAGGACAAAAAAGCTATGGAGAGCATTACCGAAGCTGTGCGCGAAACAGGCGCTGACCTCGGTATAATCTTCGACACGGACGTTGACCGCGCCGGCGCTGTTCTCTCCGACGGAAGTGAGCTTAACCGCAATCGCATCATTGCCCTTCTCTCGGCAATTCTTCTGCGTGAGCATCCCGGAACAACAATCGTTACCGACTCCATAACCTCCACAGGTCTTGCAAAATTCATTGAAGAAAAGGGCGGCGTTCACCACCGCTTCAAGCGCGGATACCGCAATGTTATAAACGAATCTGTCCGACTGAACCGCGCAGGGCAGGACAGCCAGCTTGCAATTGAAACCTCCGGTCACGGCGCGCTCAAGGAAAATTACTTCCTTGATGACGGCGCATATCTCGTCACAAAGCTTCTCATCGAGCTTGCACGCGGCAAAAAAGAAGGCTATACGCTCGAGTCTCTTATCAGCACGCTTGACGAGCCGGCAGAAAGCGTTGAATTCCGTATGAACATCTTACTCGATGATTTCAAGGCATACGGTCAGAACGTTATTGACGAGCTTTCGGCATATGCAGAAAAGCAGTCCGGCTGGTCGCTTGCGCCGAGCAATTTTGAAGGCGTGCGCGTAAATCTTGATAAGAACCACGGCAACGGCTGGTTCCTTCTCCGCTTGTCTCTCCACGACCCGCTCCTGCCGCTTAATATCGAAAGCGACGAGGTCGGCGGTGCAAAGAAAATTGCAGCAGAGCTTGCAGAATTTATAAAGGCATACGACAAGCTCGACGCCGCGGCACTTATTAACTTTGCAAAATAGTTTTTTCTTCTTTCTTTATTCTTTCTAAACAACACACCGGATGGCTGTGCCATCCGGTGTGTTGCTATTGACGCAAAGACGTATATTAATTCCCGACACCAAGGGCACTCAGACCTCACCCTCACCGCCAAACACATAAAAGTGTGATGAGCTTTACATAAAATCCATATAATTTCGTGAAAGCGTATTGTATTTTTCTTAATTATGGTATATAATAAAAATGTGATTTTACAACACCAAAACTCCAATAATAATGTGAAGAGGTGTTTCTATGGAACGATTTATTTTAAAAAAGCTACTGAATTGGAAAAATTCACCTTACCGTAAACCACTGATTTTGAAAGGTGTTCGTCAGGTGGGTAAGACATGGGTTCTAAAAGAATTCGGCAAACGATATTATGAAAATACCGCCTATTTTAATTTTGATGAAAATGAAGAATACAAACAATTCTTTGAAACCACAAAAGACGTTGAGCGTATTTTACAAAACTTAATATTGGCGAGTGGTCAGAAGATTGTACCGGAAAAGACATTGATCATTTTTGACGAAGTGCAGGATTGTCCCAAGGTCATCAACTCTATGAAGTATTTCTGCGAGAATGCTCCTCAATATCATATTGCGTGTGCAGGGTCTCTGTTGGGCATTGCTCTGGCAAAACCTTCTTCTTTTCCTGTAGGAAAAGTTAACTTCATGCAGATTGATCCTATGACTTTTGAAGAATTCCTGCTTGCTAACGGCGATGATAACTTGTTGGCATTTTTGGAAAGCTGTGACTCACTTGAGCCAATTCCCGATGCTTTCTTCAATCCGCTTTACGAAAAATTGAAGATGTACTATGTCACCGGTGGTATGCCGGAGTCCGTGCTTATGTGGACGGAAGCCCGTGACGTATCCGCTATGCAGGAAGCATTGTCCGGTATTATCGGTGCTTACGAACGTGACTTTGCTAAGCATCCTAACATAAGCGAGTTTCCAAAAATCTCAATGATCTGGAAGTCTGTACCGTCTCAGCTGGCTCGTGAGAATAAAAAGTTCATTTACAAGGTTGTAAAAGAAGGCGCAAGAGCTCGTGAGTATGAAGACGCTTTGCAGTGGCTGGTTGATGCCCGACTGGTTCATAAGATTTACCGCAGCACTGTTCCCGGTCTTCCCGTGGCAGCTTATGATGATCTGTCTGCCTTTAAGATTTATCTCGTTGATGTTGGTCTTCTTCGCCGTTTGGCGCAGCTTGCTCCTACAGCGTTCGGGGAAGGCACCCGCCTGTTTACCGAGTTCAAGGGTGCTCTTACCGAAAACTTTGTTTTGCAGACATTGGTCACACAGTTTGAGGTGCTACCAAGATATTGGAGTCAGAATAATCCTCCTTATGAAGTGGATTTCTTAATTCAGCGCGAAAATGATATTTTCCCTGTAGAGGTTAAGTCTGAATCCAACACCACCGGCAAGAGCTTGAAGAAATTCAAAGAATTGTTTTCTGATAAAGTTAAGCTTCGTGTACGGTTCTCCCTTGATAACTTGAAGCTGGACAATGATGTGCTGAACATTCCACTGTTTATGGCAGATGAAGCTGATCGACTGATTGGATTGGCGTTGGAACAAATGAAACATCAGATGTAAAGGGCAAACCACAAAAAACATATATTGTATAGCAACACACCGGATGGCTGTGCCATCCGGTGTGTTGCTATTATTCTTTAGTCTCTGTCCTACATGAGTATTGGTGAACAAAAAATATACATTTTTTAAGATAATTATGCGTAAATAGATGACAAATAGGCAAAAAAATGCTACAATATAGTTAGATATTGAAACTTTTTACAATCTATATAGATAGAAAGAGTTCGACAAATAAGAATTTGTAGGTGAGTGTGATGGGAAAGAGATTGTCAGAAATGACTTTGGAAGAACTGTGGCAGTTATTCCCTATATATTTAACAGAACATCAATCTTGTTGGCAAGAATGGTATTCTGAG
>SVLF01000046.1 GCA_015068085.1 Oscillospiraceae bacterium | reverse complement strand
TTCATCCGGCAAAAGCTTAATCGACATAATGCCGGACAACACAACAAAAGGAAACGGAATAAAGGTTCTTGCCAAAAAGCTTGGTATTCCCGTTTCCGAGGTTGCGGCTTTCGGCGACAGCATGAACGATGAAACAATGCTCCGTGCTGCAGGATTTTCCGTTGCTATGGGAAACGCAGAAAAAGAGATAAAGGATATCTGCGATTTTGTGACGCTTTCAAACGACGAAGGCGGCATCACCCACGCGATAAAGCATATATTCGGCGAATAAATTTTAAGAGAGGAAGCTGCACAAAACAGCTTCCTCTTTTCTTTTAACCTATATAATCAAGTATGCGCTTTACAAGAACTGCCACTTCTGCGCGGGTTGTGTAATCGGTGGGAGCGATAAGTCCGCTCTTTCCGTTGACAAGACCTGCGCTGATAAGTGCAGAAACTGCATCGCGTGCGTAAAGTGCAACGGTGGTGAAGTCGGGGTATCGCGGTTCATTATAAACGCCGAACCCTACACCCCGTTTCTGCATCGCGCGGTAAACAATCACCATCATATCCTGACGGGTTATGGTGCTTCGCGGAGCAAACTTATTATCACCGATGCCGTTTACAATTCCGGTGTTTCGCGCAATTGCAAGCTCGGACGCATAATAATCATTCACCATAACATCCGCAAAGTTTTCCGTATTATCCGAGCTTAACTTAAATGCACGCACCAGAAGCAGGCAGGACATTCCCATCGTCATATTATCCGGTTCTTTGAGCGCGGTATCCTCGCCAAACTCATCTTTTGCCTCCCGCCCTATGCGGAACTTCGCACCCGTAAGCGGTGCGAGAATGCTGTCTCCGGAGCTGTCGCAGAAAAATTTTGCGCGTACCTCAACAAAGCACTGTGTTGTCATCTGATATCCGGTTACGGAATTTATGCGAACATTCCTTCCGTCAGGATATTCGCCCTTTGATACATCTGCATCCATACATGTACAGTTAAGAAGAAGCGTAATGTTTTTTTCACGGCGCACAAAGTCGTATAAAATCGTATCCCAGACAGCAAAGCTTTTTGTCGGGTTGCGATACAGGCTCTCTAAATATATTTCTTCCAGAATGCCGGTTTCGCGGTTGTCTCTTCCCTTTGCATGGCTTATCCACATACGGATTTCCGAGGAGGCATTTCCGCCAAGCACAGGACGTTCGTGCATAAGAACAACCTCGATCCCCTCACGAGCTGCCGAAATTGCAGCACACAGTCCTGCCATTCCTCCGCCGACCACGCATAAGCCGCACTCTATCTTTTTCTTTTTAAGCATATTTCCCCTCCGCTCTTTTTTACTAATTTTACAACGCATCGGCGTTTTACTTCAAACAAAAGTGTTTACAAATCGGATTTTCATACAAAAAACACCGCCGCAAGAGTGAAACTTCATCCTTGCGGCGACGTGGGTTTTAATATTAAATTTTACAGACCGGATTTTTCAAGAAGCTCTATTGTGGCATTTACCATATCGGTACCGATGCGGGGCTCGGGAGTTGTTCCGCCGGTAATGGTCGGCTCATAGCCCCCCTGCTCTATCGCATCCTCGGTCGGGAGATAGCAACCGAAGGAGCCGTTTGAAAGCTCACCGATAATGATATTCTTATCTGCAAACTTTTCACGGACTGCCTTACCGTACTCTACAAATACCTCTGCAGGCCATGTAACGATTGCGCTGTCTCCAAGCGTAAGCATCATAACCTCCGCATCAATCATCTTAATCGGGTTATTGAATGCATCAACGGTTGCAAGTGCTATATGCCGACGCTCCTTAGGTCCGAGATGCTCCATACTGTAGCCTTCGAAAATAACATCTTCGCCATGGAGGAAACGGTATGCAGTATCAACATACTCTTTTGTGGGAACACGGAGACGTCCTGACACAAACTCACGCGAAACAACAGGAGAAACATCACCGGAAAGCGGGATTTTGCCCTCAATTTCGCAAAGCGCATCAAAGAGCGCGTGTGCTGTTTTCTTGTGGATAGGAAGCTCCGGATTTGTTTCTTCAATTTTTGATTTCACCGGGATATGCAACGGATTCAAGTGGTTTGTGTTTCCGCAGGGACCTGTGAAGAATACGCTTTCAACGTCCTCGCCGAACTTCTCCGCAACGAGTGTTGCAAGGTGTCCCGGATAATCGGCGCAGATTTTATTTCCGGAGACCATATCGAGGTGTACGCCGTAGTTTGAGATAAACGCAAGAGGCTTTCCGTCAGCCGTCGTTACCTTACCTACAACAAACGACTCATCAGGAGTTCCGACGACCTCAACTATATCGGGGTTCATATCACCGGGATTAGTCTTAACCCTGCCGTTTTTCATAAGATAGCGGCGGATAAAGGTATACCCCGGAACCTCGCACTTTGCAAAGCCGAGCTTTGCATCCACGCGCTTTTCATAAGCATCAACTGCCGCGTCAATTGCCGCTGTGATAAGCTTATTCATATAAATCGGGTCATGCTCACCCGCCTCATACCAATGCCATGACGGACCGCCGGTGTGCGTGTGAGACGCGGAAACGGAGATGTTCTTTTCCGGTATGCCGCATTTATCGTAAATTCCGCGGCGGATTCTGAGCACATCATCACGACGAAGGTTTATCGTATCGCAGACAACAGCAACGGCAACCGTACCGTTATTTTCAAAAACCATTGCCTTTGCATAAAGATTATCTATAACACCAGAAACAAATCTCTTTGAATAGTATCCCGGAATAACCATATCGATTTCCGGTGTGATATCGCGTTTTGCAACGCCGAATTTCAACATTGTTTTTTCTCCTTTTTTTCACAAAATACCCCGCAAAAAGCGAGGTATTTCGTTGTTGTATTAAAGCTCTACAAACTTGCCTTTTTCTGAAGATTCATATGCAGCCTGAATTACGCGCTGTGCATAAATTGCATCTGCTGCAGGAACCTCAATCGGAGCACCGTCACGGTGAGAACGACCGAAGCTGTCAAGCTCCTTGGTGTACATATTACCGAACTCAACCTTGACCTCCATCTTCTTAACCTCGCCTCTCGTCTGCTGTGCATCATAGCCGAGAGAACTGTCGGCAGCGATAACGTCGATCGTTCCGCCCTCTTCCTGAGAAAGCGTGCCGTAAGCGACGATTGAACCTGCCGTACCGTAGATTTCAAGCTTTGAGGGAACTGCATCCGGAATGTTGAAGTTGGACTCAACATATGCAACTGCGCCATTTTCAAGCTCCATCATAAGAGAAGCCTGATCCTCAACCTCATAGGAGAAGGTGTTTGTCTTGCAGAAGGATGCAACCTTCTTTGCCTTTGAGCCTGTGATATAGTGAAGAAGGTCAATGCAGTGAACGCCCATATCCATAAGCGCACCGCCGCCGGAAAGAGCCTTTACCTGACGCCATGCACCCGGGATTTCCGGATACCAGCAAGAAAACTGAGCACGGCAGTTGATAATCTGACCGATCTGACCGGACTGAACAATCTCACGGATTTTTGCATTGATTGCATGGAAGCGCATAAGGAAGCCTGTTGCAATCTTAACGCCCTCTTCCTCACAAACGCGAAGAACCTCTTCGCCGTCTGCAATGTCAAGGCAGATCGGCTTTTCAAGAAGGATATCCTTCTTTGCGCGAGCGGCATCAATAGCCTGCTCCTTATGGCAATTAACCGGCGATGCGATATAAACAACATCAACCTCAGGATCTGCAAGAAGTGCCTTATGGTCAGTGTAAGCGCGCTTTGCACCGTACTTTTTACGGAGCTTTTCTGCAAGCTCGTCATTGATTTCCATAACGGCAATAAGCTCTGCCTCTTCGGAAAGCATCATACCGGGAAGTGTACGTCTGTCAGCAATACCGCCGGCGCCGATAACGCCCCATCTTACTTTTTTCATTATATGTTACCTCACTTAAATATCAATTAGTTGCACTCTGCAACGAGCGGACCTGCAAGCTCTTTAAGGAAGAAGAGCTTTCCTGCAAGAGTCGGCATATAAGAAGAAGTTATCCACGGAGTCGGTCCGTAGCGGAGAGTCATCCACAAGGACATACCCTGCCACTGCATTCCGCGGGAAAGAGCACCGTCACATCCGCCGATGATGCGGTCAGACTGAAGGAACAAACCAGGGCCGATTGTGTTTGCACGGCAAGGAACAAGGCTTGTGCGGCTCTTGAAGCTTGTGATAGCATTCTGCTCGATTGTGAGCGGATGAAGCTTTGCACCGATGCGATACATCTGGCTCTTCCACTCTTCTTCTGTTGCAAACTCTGCTGCAAACTGCGGCTCCCAGAATGCGATATGGCACATACGGCCGATACCGAAGGTTGTGATAAGGCGTGCGCCCTCAGCCTTAAGCTTTGCAATCTTTTCCGGATATGTCGGGAGATTATCCTTCGTTGCGAAGTTTCTCTGGTTCTCCGGAACAGTCTTGTTAATCTTGCTGTAGAATGCATCACGCATTGCGTATGTAAACGAACCGGGGTTTGACGGATCAAGCGTGTTGCCGTCTGCATCAGACCACTCGTCCATATTAAAGCCGTAAACGTGAGAGCAGTCAACATCCCACTCATTGAGGAAGTATGCAGCCCAGCGGTACATACCCATCGGGCCCGCCGGAAGAATCATTGCAAGCTTGATGCCTTCATCGCGTGCCATTTTAATCTGGTTTGCAATCTCGTGACCCATCATCATATCAAATTCCGCAACATTGTCACACTGTACCGGCTTAAAATCCGGGTTCCAGAAGCTCTGGCGCTCGAAAATCGCCTCAGGTGCATTGGAGCAGCACTTGTCAATCTTCTCGAAATCCCAGCCTGCCGGATAGAATCCCTCTAAAAGGGAGCCTTTTACTGTACTAATGAAATCCATAAATTTTATCCTCCTTTAAAATAAGCCTTTACGGCAAATGTCTCATTGTTGTCTGGCGAAGGTGTGCCTTACAGGTCTTGAAGCCCTCGGCATACATAACGCCGCACTGAAGCCCGCGTCCACGCGTGCAGGATCTTACAAACTCGATAAAGTCAATCTTATCGTGCTCACGCATCCAGACAATCTGGCTTGCATGGCACTCTACCGCAGTGAGCTTCTGATCGATATAGTCCGTAACGTCAACATACATTTCGGGGACAAAGTTTGTTCCTGCAAGATTATCCATATAGTAAATCGGAACAACGCCGCCCGTCGGCGCTCCGGTTTCCGGGAACATATGTCCGACGGTTGCGGTAAAGCTCGTTTCAAAAACAAGCTGGCTGACCTGAAGATGATCGTTCATATAATCATCCGGTCCGTGTGTGATTATAAAATCGGGGTTAACCTCACGGATAATTCTTACCATTTCACGGCGGGCATCAATGTTGTCCGCATAGATCATGCAATCTCCGATATTGACATTATAAACCTTCTTTACACCGAGAACGGCACCGGCGTTTTCCGCTTCCTTTGTACGCATTGCGTTAAGCTCTTCCGGCATAATGACAGCATGCCCCATATCGCCGTTGCAAACATGGCAGGTGTATACTTCATAGCCTTCCTTTACCATACGGGCAAGGGTTCCGCCGCAGCTGAGCTCAAGATCGTCAGGATGACATCCGACAGCAAGCACTCTCATTTTTTTCATTCCTTTCGGGGTGATATTTCACCCATACAAATCTATACGGAAAAAACGGACATGCGTCCGTTTTTTCACTGCATAAATTAATTATAACTCTACTTTGTGTGTTTTGCAAGGATTTCTTTTACTGCAGCAATGCAACGCTCGATATGTACCGGCTCCCATGACGGATGGAGGAAGAGGGAGAAGGTCTCATCACGAAGAGCTTTTGCCTTCGGGCAGAGAACGTTTGTGTAATCTGCAGACTTCGGATCTGTATACTCCTTAGACTCAAACGGGAACTTAGCTGCACCGAATCCGCCGTGCTCCTTGTATGCCTTCTCTTCGTATGCTTCCGGCCACTGAATACCGTAGCACGGGATGTTCATAGCCATAAGCTCCTTGATCATACCGTCAGCCTTGAAGTCAAGTGCATCGAGGTCGAGGTTGATTGTGTACCACCAGTAGGAGTTCTTGCGCTCTGCTGTGTTTGTCGGGAGCTTCTTGATGCCCTTGAGACCTGTGAATGCATCGTCGTACATCTTAGCGTACTTATAGCGACGTGCAAGGTTCCAGCTGTCTATTCTCTTAAGCTCGTTGATACCGATGAGAGACTGCATCTCTGTCATACGGTAGTTGAATCCGACGCGGTTGTGTATGTACGGAAGCTTCTCTTCAAGAGCGAGCATGCTCATGCGCTTCTTAACATCGTAGCCGTGATCGCGGAAGGAGCGGCACTCCCAGCCCACTTCTTCGTCGTTTGTAACAACCATGCCGCCTTCGCCGCCGGTTGTGAAGTGCTTGCTCTGGCAGAAGCTGAAGCAACCGACGTCACCGAGGGTGCCTGCCTTCTTGCCTTTGTATTCGCCGCCGAAGCACTGTGCGCAGTCTTCGATAACTTTAAGGTTGTGCTTCTTTGCAATTTCGAGAATCGGGCCCATATCTGCAACGCCACCGTAGAGGTGAACAACAACGATACCCTTTGTTCTCGGAGTGATGCGATGCTCAATATCATTCGGGTCGAGAGTGTGATCGTCGGTAACATCAGCGAATACCGGGATAGCACCTGCCTGAAGGATAGAGAAGGAAGATGCGATAAAGGAATAGGACGGAACGATAACTTCATCTCCCGGGCCGATGCCGAGAGCGGAAATAGCTGTATGGAGAGCAGCAGTACCGTTTGTTGTGGAGATAGCCATCTTTGCGCCGATCCACTCAGCCCACATCTCCTCAAACTGCATACCTACCGGACCTGTCCAATAGCAAACCTTACCTGTTCTGAGAAGGTCTGCAACCTGATCGGGTGTCTCGGGAGCAAGCTCCGGCCACATCGGGAAGCCAAGCTCTGCAATGCCGGCACCGTTCATTACTTTTTCTTCTGCCATTTTACATAACCTCTTTCTTTTTTTATTCAGTCACTGGATTAATTATATTATACTATACTTTCCTTCGTATTGCAAGCATCTTTTGTTGATAATCAATAAAGAAAGAGTAATTTCGTCATTTTACACAAAACCGTCCTTTCAAAACCGTCAAAATAACGAACATCAATTTCTCCGGTATATCTTTTTCGTTTCCTCGGTTTCACTTCCGTCAGGATTTTTGAGGATAAGCGCCGGCATATTCTTTATTCCGCTTTTTCCTCCCTTCCGCGCTTCAACAAGCACGAGAGAAGGCTCTGCAGCTGCAGTATCCTGCACAAGCCGCATCCGCTTAGGCGCAAGTTCGTGCTTTTCCAGTGCGCGGAATAAATCCGCAAGCCGTGCCGGACGGTATACAAGAGAAAAGCTGCCTCCGAATTTAAGAAGATATGCTGCCGCGGCGCACACATCATCAATAGTGCAGCATATTTCCATTCTGGCACAGAGGAGCTCTTCGCTTTCCGTGTGCAGCCCGCTCCCGGATTGCATAAACGGAGGATTGGACACCACAGCATCAAAACTCCCTGCGGAAAATAAACCGCGCACATTCTTTAAATCATCGTGATAAACCGACATTCTGCTTCCGATATTGTTGTGCGCTATATTACGTTGGCAAAGCTCCGCCGCGCCTTTCACGATTTCGACACCGCAAAGCTCTATGCTCTCATGCCGTGCCGCAAGCAGAATCGAAACCGCGCCCGCTCCGCAGCCGAGATCGCAGACTTTATCATTCTTTTTTATTCGCGCAAACTCCGAAAGAAGCATTGCATCCGTGCCGAGCTTTAAATACTTTTTATCCTGCTCCATCACAAAGCCGTTTATACCAAGTTCATCAAGCATTTGTTTCCCTCCGTAATATGGTCTGCTTTTATGTTATCTTCTCGCGAAGAAAATGTCAAGAATAAAAAAACAGAAATTTTTTTAAAAATCCACACGATTTACCTTGACATATTGACAATTTACATCTAAAATATATAAGTGGATAATATCGTTGTTATTGATTGCGCTGTGTGAAATTTATTTCACTTTTACAATAACTTGATTTATTACATAATGATTTGAAACAAAACGTTAAAAACAATCATCAGACTAAGGAGGTAATGCAACCAACATGAATTTTTCCGAACTTTCCCCCATCGCATGGATCGTAATTGCGGCGGTTGTCGCCGTTTTCGCAGTTGTTGCGTTTATCCTCGGCATTTCTTTCCGTAAAAAAACAGCTGAAAAAGCTATTTCCGGTGCCGAGAATGAAGCAAAAAGAATTGTAAATGATTCCATCAAAACCGCAGAAAGCAAAAAGCGCGAGATGCTTATCGAAGCAAAGGAAGAAATCCACAAAAGCAGAACGGAATTCGACCGCGAAATGAAGGATCGCCGCGCAGAGCTCCAGAAGCAGGAACGCCGCGTAGTCCAGAGAGAAGAGTCTCTCGACAAAAAGCACGAGGCAGTTGAGCAGAAGGACGCAGCTCTTACTAAGAAAATCAAAGATAACGATGCACTCAACGAAGAGCTTAAGCTGATAAAGCGCAGTCAGCTTGAAATGCTCGAAAAAATTTCCGGTTATACCGTCGAGGAAGCAAAGCAGTATCTCATCCAGAACCTTGAGTCCGAGGTTCGCCACGATTATGCCGTCCGTCTTAAGGATTTGGAAGCACAGTTTAAGGATGAAGCAGACGAAAAGGCACGTCACCTTATCTCTCTCGCAATCCAGAAATGTGCGGCAGACCACGTCGCAGAAGCAACCGTTTCTGTCGTTCCGCTTCCGAATGACGAAATGAAGGGACGCATCATCGGCCGCGAAGGCCGCAACATCAGAGCGCTTGAAACTCTTACAGGCGTCGACCTCATCATCGACGATACTCCGGAAGCAATCACGCTTTCAAGCTTTGATCCGATTCGCCGTGAGGTCGCTCGCATTTCTCTTGAAAAGCTTATCGCCGACGGTCGTATTCATCCGGCAAGAATCGAAGAAATGGTTGAAAAGGCACGCCGCGATGTTGACCACGTAATCAAGCAGGAGGGTGAGCGCGCAACGTTCGACACCGGCGTTCACGGCTTAAACCCCGAGATTATAAAGCTTCTCGGTCGTCTCCGTTTCCGCACAAGCTACGGTCAGAATGTGCTCAAGCACTCCATCGAAGTTGCTCATATCGCAGGTCTCCTTGCCGCAGAGCTCGGCGTTGATGTGATGATGGCAAAGCGCGCAGGTCTTTTGCACGACCTCGGAAAGAGTGTTGACCACGAGGTTGAAGGCTCTCACGTATCAATCGGTGTTGACCTTGCGAAGAAGTACAAGGAAAGCGAAGAGATTATCCACGCAATCCACGCGCACCACGGCGATGTTGAACCGAGAACGGTTATCGCCTGCATCGTTCAGGCTGCAGACGCAATCAGCGCCGCACGCCCGGGTGCACGCCGCGAAAACCTTGAAAACTACATCAAGCGTCTTGAAAAGCTTGAAGAAATTGCAACAAGCTTCAAGGGCGTCGAAAGCTCTTACGCAATTCAGGCAGGCCGTGAGGTCCGCATAATCGTTAAGCCGGATGAGGTTAATGACGATGAGCTCATTCTCCTCTCCCGCGAGCTTGCAAAGAAGATAGAAAGCGACCTTGAATACCCCGGTCAGATCAAGGTTCACCTTATCCGTGAAACCCGCGCTATCGACTACGCAAAATAAAATTTAAAAATACTGTGGTGTAATCCGGATATTTGTGATACAATATCATATAGATTACACCACTTATTTTTTTCAGAAAGAGGTAACCTCATTGAAAATTCTTGCAATAGGCGATGTTGTCGGCAAAAGCGGCGTACACGCCGTCAAAGCCAACTTAAACGCATTGAAAAAAGAATATAACGCACGCTTTTGCGTGATAAACGGAGAGAATGCAGATATGGTCGGAATCCTGCCCGAAAGCGCAGATATGCTTTTTCGCGCAGGCGCGGATGTAATAACGCTCGGCAACCATATGTGGGGCAAAAACCGCATCGCTCCGTACATCGAAAACGAACCGTCACTGCTTCGCCCGCACAACGTTCCCGGTGACGCGCCCGGTTGCGGCTACGGGATTTTTGATGCATTCGGCCGCCGCGCCCTCGTTATAAACCTCATCGGCAGATGCGGAATGACCTCAGGTGCGGACAGTCCGTTTTTTACTCTTGACAAAATCCTTGCCGACTGTGCCGGAAAATACGACTTTGCCGTCTGTGATTTCCATGCCGAGGCAACAAGCGAAAAACAGGCGTTCGGCTTTTATGCCGACGGCAGGCTCTCCGCTGTGTGGGGCACTCACACGCACGTCCAGACCGCAGACGAAAAAATTCTCCCCGGCGGCACCGGATTTATATGCGACCTCGGTATGACCGGTCCCTACAGCTCGGTTATCGGCTGTTCTCCGGAAACTTCGCTCAAATCATTTCTCGGCTCGGTGCCTGAGCGCTTTGCGGAAGCCGATGGTGTTGCAATGATAAACGGTGCGTGCTTTGATATTGATGATAACGGAAAATGCATTTCCGTCGAGCGCATAAACACCGTTCTGAAAGGATAGATACACTATGCTTAAAATTCTCCACACCGGCGACATACATTTAGATTGCGCGTTCTCTTCCCTTTCGCCCGACGAAGCACGGGAGCGCCGCGCAGAGTCCCGCGAGCTTTTCTCAAAGGTGATTGACACGGCAAACGCAGAAAATGTCGATGCGATAATCCTTGCCGGTGACATTTTTGATTCATACCCAATACGTCCCGAAACTGCAGAAAGCTTTCTCAGGGATTTAAAGCGTGCAAAAGCACCTGTTTTTATCACTCCTGGTAACCACGACCCATACACACCGGATTCGCCTTACAGAACGCTCATATTCCCCGACAACGTGCATATCTTCACGGAAGAAGCATTATCTTTTATTGAGCTTCCGGAAAAACAGGCACGCATATGGGGTGCCGCATACGGAAGCGAGGTTTATGACGGAAGGATTCTCAATGGCTTCAGCGTGCCTGACGATGGGTACATAAACATTTTAGTTCTGCACTCAAACCTGTATACCGACGGCTACAGCCCCGTATCCGCAGACGAAATCACTGCAAGCGGTGCAGACTATGTTGCTCTCGCCCACGTCCACAAGCCGACAGAGCTTTTAAAGGCGGGCAGAACGCATTATGCATACTGCGGTTGCCTTGAAGCGCACGACTTTGGCGAATGCTACGACAGCGGCTTTAATATCGTCACGATTGATAACGGCAGCGTCACACTCAACCGCCGCTCGGTTTCGGATGTAAGCTATCGGGAAATTTCACTAAATCTCACAGACTGCGCCGACGTTGAAGCCGCACTCCCCTCCCCTGTCGGACGGGTTCACCTGCGGCTTACGCTTACCGGAGAATGCGCCACTCCCGATGTTGACGCGCTTTATGAAAAGCTTTCTCCAAAATACGCCGAGCTTCAGATAACGGACAAAACCGTTCCTCCGCGCAATTTGTGGGAAGGGCTCGGCGAGGACACGCTCCGCGGTGTTTTCCTTACCAAAATGAAAACGCTCCTTGACGAGAGTGCGGACGAAGAAGAACGAGAAAAAGTTCTCCTCGCCGTAATATACGGCATCAATGCGATTGAGAACAGAGAGATGTAAAGACAAAACTTATGCCCCGCGGCAAATGCCGCGGGGCATATTGTGCTTATTGGGTTATTTTACAAGATCAAGAACGCGGTTAAGCATTACTGCAACCTCTGCGCGTGTTGCATTTGCCTTCGGGTCAATCTTGCCGTTCTTGCCGTTGATTATGCCGTTAGCCATGAGTGTTTCAACAGCTTCCTTTGCGTACTCAGAAACAGTGTCCATATCGGAAACGTCAGTTGCCTGTGTTCCTGAAAGTTCGATTCCGAGCTTCTGCATTGCACGGTAAAGCATTACCATCATATCCTGACGTGTGATGTTGCCGCGCGGTGCAAACTTGTTATCGCCGATACCGCCTACAATTCCGCTGTTTCTTGCGATTGCAAGCTCTGCTGCAAAGTAATCGGATGCATCAACGTCAGCAAAGTTTGCTGTGTCTGCGCTTGTGAGGTTGAACATACGTACAACGAGAGCAACAAAATCTGCGCGGATGATGTTGTTTGCCGGTGAGTAAGTTGTTGCGCTTGTGCCGCGGATGATACCCTTGTTAACGAGGTTTGCAATTGCATCAGCTGCCCAAGAGTAGTTACCAAGGTCAGCAAAGCCTGCCGGTGTGGACGGTGTTACAACCGGTGTTTTTTCCGGAGCAGTTGTCTCTTCCTTATCCTCATTGCCGAGCTTGTCAGCACCCGCGTTAGACTTATCTCCGCCTGCGGAGAGTCCGCCGCCACCGCCGCCGACATTCTGAGACGGCTTCTTTGTAAACTTTGCTTCAAGAGCAATGCTTTCATCTGCAATGAAGCCAAACTCAGCATCTTCCGATACCTTTTCATCTTCAACATACCAGCCGGAGAAGTTATAGCCTTCGTCAGCCGTTGCGGTTACTGTTACATCAGCACCAATAAGATATGTGCCGTCACCCGTAACTGTTCCGTTTGTTGCTGTGATTTCGACCGTTACAACATTTTCAAGAGAAACTTCTGCTTCGATTTCTGCATCTGCAAGCTTGTAGTTTGCAGCTTTATCGCCCTTGAGTGCAAGACCTGTTACCTTTGCGGTTGCAGTTGTCGGAACAACAGGCTCTTCGCCCTCTGCCGGCTCCTCACCCTCTTCGGGGATGATTTCAAGCGCAACCTTGCTAAAGTCTGCCTCAACAGCTTCAAGGTCTGCTTCGAGAACACCGACAAGCGTTGCTGTCTTCTCGTCGAGGTCTATTGCCTCTACGGTTACTTCCTTCTGTGCAACGGTAAATGTTACCGGAATTTCCTTTGCAGCGTATTCTTCATTACCTGCCTGTGCTACGGTGATTGTTACCTCACCTGCACCAACGATTGTTACAACGCCTTCTGCAGTAACGGTTGCAACATTTTCATCAGAGCTTGTGAATGTGAATGTATCAAGTCCGGAAGCTTCGTCCGGTGTTACCTCAATAGTAAAGCCCTCATCGCCGTAGGTCTTTGCCGGAGCTTCGGAGACCGTTATGTTCTGCGGAGTTTTAAGGCTTACAACGATTTCGCCGTCAACGAATGTGAGGGCGTAGTTTGCGCCAAGCGCAAGTGTTCCCTGCGTAATCTTATATGTACCCTCTGCATCCTTGTCTGCATCTGTTGTAACAGAGCCTGAGAAGGTGTCCTCGCCGACAAGTGCGCCGGATGTGATTTCATAAGCTTCTGCAAAATCCGGAAGCTCTGCCCCCGCCTTGATAGCGTACTTCTTTCCGGTTACGGTGATTGCAACCTTTTCAATGTTTGCCGAAAGAGTCGGCTGTGTGAGCGTGTAGTTTGCCTTATCTGCGCCATCGAGCACAATATCAGCAAAGGTTACTTCGAGATTGTTGCCGGCGTCAGCCTGCTCAAATATACCTGTAGCCGGATATTCCATAACTCCGAGGTCGTCGCCCTCAACCTTGCCGGAAAGCTCACCGCCGGAGATTGTCGCAGCGGTTGTTCCGTCGTAGGTCTTGTTTGCTGCAACAAGTCCCGTTACGGTAACTTCCTTCGGCTCAATCGTGAGGACAGCCTCTTTCTCCCATTTGTTATATCCCGGAGCTGTTACGGTTGCCTTGATGTTGTAGGTTCCGGCATCAATCGCCTTACCGTCTTCGTCAAAATCAGCGCTTGTGTAAGCAACCTCTGCGCCCTGCGGAAGAGTTCCCGCTACTTCAAGAGCCTTTGCAGTGCCGTTATATGTAACAGTATCATCGGCGAAGGTGAGGTTCTCAAAGCTTTGACCTTTTACAAGCACAGTTGCATTTGCGCTTTCAAAAACAATATCTTTTTCTTCCTGTCCGTCATAATAGAACGCCGTTCCCTCTTCCGGAACAACTGAAACAGTTGAATTGCCAAGAGGCGCATTTTCTTTAATCTTGAAGGTTAAAGAAACGAGAGTTGTATCTCCGGCTGCTGTGTTTGCAGCTGCGGCATATTGATAATTCATTTTGTCTTCGTATGCACCAATCTGAGAGCCTGTAAAGATTCCGGGATTGGATTCTTTAACTTCAAGAACGTTGTTGTCATACGTTACATCGAATGCCATACCACCAAAACCGGTAGTGTTGTTTTTGAGGGATACCGTTATCGTGATATCTTCCCCCGGAAATTTTTCTCCCCCGCTTATTTCAAGCACGGGGCCTTCTGCCGCAAATCCTGTCATTCCCATGCAAAGCACAGATATGAGCATAGCCACTGCCGTCAGAAAACTGATTGCTTTTTTCATTGTGTTTTACCTTCCTTTTAATTTAATGTATTTCAACATCCCAGCCGGCAAGATACTGCAGAAGTCTTGCCGCGTCTCGGTTATTGACTTTACCATCGCCGTTCACATCAAGTGCCGGCTCTACATACTCGACATCCCAGCCGGCGAGATGTTGCAAAATACGCGCCGCATCACGGTTATTGACATTCCCGTCATCGTTTATATCACCGGGGGTGTATTCAACAATTTCAACACTTCCGTCTTTTGCAAGCAGAATATAAACGATTTCTTCGTAGCCTTCGTATCCGAAGAATGTTTCCTCTTCGGGAACCACTTTTATCTCTGTAATTCCTGTCGGCGCATCTTCTTTTACCGTAAAGGTCAATGTGACTAATTCTCCGTCACCCTCTATCTCATTTGCACTCGCATACTGGAAATTGACCTTATTCTCATATCTGTCTATTGCGCTACTTGTGCATATGTCTTTACCGAGATCTGTTTCATATGAAACAAGCGTGATAACTTCATTATCATAGAAAACATCGTATGCAAGCCCGCCAAATCCCGGGTTGTTTTTGAGCGAAACCGTCACTTCAAACGTCTGTCCAAGACGAGCACGCACATCAGATACGTAAATCATCGGGTCAACACTTTCTGTTACGGTCACTTCGCACGTTGCTTTATATCCACCGTCAACAGTTGTTGCTGTAATTGTTGCCATACCGACACTCTTTGCTGTCACAACGCCGTTTATGACGGAAGCGACGTTTGTGTTCGATGATTTCCAAGTTACGTTCTTGTTTGTTGCATCAGCAGGAAGAACAGTTGCTGTGAGCGTTTCCGTTTTACCCTCAGTAATTGACAAAGCCGTTTTGTTGAGTTCAACACCTGCTGCATCTACTATTTCTATTTCTTCAAACGTTCCGGTAATCGTTACGTTCTCAGCCGGCATAGTTTCGGGAATTTCGCTCCAACCCGAGAAGATATATCCGCTCTTTTCAGGATCCGCTTCCGGCGTTATTGCTTCTCCGTAAGCGAGTTCATAGTTCTTGTATTCCTCGCCGTCTACAATGTATGTAACCGTATACCTATTTGCTTCCCAGACTGCATAGAGCGTTACTGTTTCCTTTGGCACATCTGTCAAGTTTTCAATCATTTCCCGATCCGAATACTTTACGATTCCCGAAGGAGTTGTCGCCCATCCGGAGAATGTATAACCTGTTTTTGTAAAGACATTTGCCGCCAGTTCCTCTGAAACATCGTATGTATGCGTTGCATCTTCTATTGTTCCGACCCCGCCGTTGGCATCATATCTGACAATATAGCTATTGGCTTCCCATACTGCGTACAAGGTTACTGTTGTCCCGGACATCTCTGTAAGATTCTTTACGCTTTCCATATCAGAATAAGCAACATTCCCGGAAACTGAAGTTGCCCATCCGGTAAACGTGTAACCCGGTTTTGTAAATGTGCATTTACTTAAAGCTTCATCTACATCATATATATGCACCGAACTCGGCATACTTCCGCTTCCGCCGTTGGCATTATATGAAATTGTATAATTGTTTACCTGCCATACTGCATACAATTCGATTTTATCACCGTCAACAGTTGTCAAATTCTCAACACTTTCTCCATTGAAGTAAACGACTGTTCCTTCACCGGACGTTGCCCAGCCTTTGAACGTATAACCCGTTTTTGTAAATACGTTTACTGCCAGTTCCTTTTCAACATCATAAATATGCACTGTGCTTGCCATAGTTCCGTTTCCACCGTTAGCATTATAGGAAACCTCATATTCATTAGCTTTCCATACGGCATAAAGTGTTACAGCTGCATTATTAACAAAATTCTCCTGCGGCTTGTAGACTGCATTTCCGGTAGCCGAAGTTGCCCATCCGACAAATGTATATCCTTTTCTCACCGGGATTACATCGCTCAGTTCTAAGTTTACACCATATGTTTTTATCTGGCTCTTCGGCGCTCCGCTTCCGCCGTTGGCATTGTAGGAAATCGTATACGTATTAATCTGCCATACTGCATATAGGTCGATATTTCCGTTTGGATCTGCTATGAGATTTTTAACATTCTGCTTGTCAGTATATACAACTGTTCCATCTGCATCTGCCGCCCATCCCTTGAAGGTATGACCGATTTTTGAGAATGTATTTGCAGTTAATGCTTTTTCCACATCGTAAGTATGTGTTGACTTTGTTTTTTGACCGTTTCCGCCATTGGGATAATATGTAACAGTATATGTATTTGCTTCCCAGACTGCATATAACGTAACATTTGCTCCGTTTACGGATGAAAGGTTTTTAACGCTTTCTCCGTCACCATAGGCAACATTACCCGATGAGGAAGTTGCCCAGCCGGTAAATGTATAACCTGTTTTTGTGAATACGTTTGCCGCCAGTTCCTTTGAAACATCATAGATATGTTCTTCAGAAGGCACTTCCCCGGTACCGCTGTTTGCTAAATATGTGATAGTGTAATGATTTGCCGACCAGACCGCATAAAGCTCAATCGGTTCATTATCTCTGTACATATCACCCGTGTTGTACTCGACATCTCCATCGACTGAAGTTGCCCATCCATTGAACGTGTATCCCGTTCTTGTCGGTACCATTTCGCTCAACACAAGATCGACATCATATATCTTTATCTGCTTTTCAAGAGAATACTGCCCACCATTCACGTTGTATGTCACATCATACTTATTGATTTCCCAAACAGCATATAACGTAACATCAGATTCGATTGTATAGACAGCGCCTGCTTTATATGCAACGCCCCCATCTTTCTCCGTACTCCAACCAAGGAAAGTATAGCCTGTTTTTTCAGGAATCTTACCATGAAGTGAAAGTTTCTCGCCCCTGTTTTTAATCTGCTCTGCAAAATCACCAGTTCCCGTATTCAAATCATAAGAAACAACAAATTTCCCGAACAATACATCATTCAAGCTGTTTCCGGTTGCGATATCAATACTATTCCAAGCTCTTTCTGTTCCATCAAAGGTAACTTCAGTCAGCAAAGAGCAATTCTTGAAAGCATTTTCTTCGATTGTTATGACGCATTCCGGGATAATTACCTGTGCCATATTTCCGTTATTCTCAAATGCACTTTCACCGATAACTTCAACGCCATCGGGGATTGTATAAACATCCTCACCATTTACTGGAGCAGCAATCAGCATCTTTCCGTCTTTCGTCAGTAAAAGTCCGTTTTCCACCTTGTAATTTTTGCTATCCTCATCAACTGTATATGCAGTATTTGCAGTCATTGCCGAAAAATTTGTTGCGCTAATCTCTGAGATATCGGCACCTATATTAATTGTTTTTACAAGATCAAAATAAGAAAGATAAGTACCTGTAGTAACCGTTCCTTCGCCTTTTATCAAAAGTTCTTCTTTAAACGTAGTTTCCCACGTTGCCGAATCTCCGCAAGAGCCGCTGTCCTTGAAATGGACAGTTGCATCGTTCAGCTGAGAAATTCCGGATATACCGAGGTAAGAATTGCGTGATCCTGTAAAATAGACATCAAGCAAGCTTGTTGAACTAAAAGCAGTACTGCCGATTTTCTCCAGCGAATCTGTAAAGCTTACAGAAGCTAATCCTGTGCAACCTTCGAAGGCATCCTTCTCAATGCTTGTTATTGTATCCGGCAGATTGATTTCTTCTAAGGAAAAACAATTTCTGAATGCATTAACAGGGAATGTTTGTGCTCTTGTTATCGTTACCTTACGCAAACTTCCCGGAATGTAATAAGCATAATTGCTATACTCGGTACAAACAGCACCATATTCTATATACGTTCTAGACGTCCTATATTGATATACCTTGTTTGCGCTAGATACAGGCCAAGAATAAGAATGGTCTTTAAAGGCTTCATAACCGAAAATAAATCCGAAAACAGTTTTACAAGATTCTTCTTCATAATTATGTTCGAATCCTACAAACGGCAAAACCATTTCTTCAACAGATGTGCATCCTCTGAACGAGCCTTCCGGGATACACGTAATTCCATCTTCTACAATTATCTTTTTTACATTAGGCGAAAAGGTGTACCACGGTACAGAAGTATAACCATACGCCGTTATCTCACCTTCTCCCTTTATAGTAAGCGTATAATCTGTGTCCAGTTCCCAAGTCGCCGTTTCTCCGCAGCTTCCCTCAACAAGGATATCTGCCGCGCGTGCAGAAAGCGCAAGCGTTGCGAACAACGCAATCGTGGCTGTTATGATAAGTAATGCTTTTATATATTTTTTCATTTTGAAGCCTCCCATTGTGCATGTGTCTCCGAGTTGTATTTTTCTTTGTAAGATTTCTCAAGGTCTGGAAACACCTGCAACACTACATCTTGAAACCTCTTATAGTTATAGACCTTTTCTTGTTCTCCGGAATCGTTTGTCCTCACCGATTTGAATCTTTTGCACACATCTATAAGATGCTGAATTTCCTTTTTTCTTTTTTCTCTTTCTTCCGGTTCCATAACCTCGTTGTACACTTCAACCTCTGCTCGATATTTTTGTGCAGCTTCCTTGATGTCTTTTATCCAACTCATAAAATATTCAATTTCAGAATGTCTCTTTTCCTCGTTGACCTTTTCTCTTGATTCTTCCGTTTCATTTTTACCAATAAGAACTTCAAACCATTCCGCAAAAGTTTTCTTGGTTTTGGAATCATCAATTCCAAGCTCCGCCAAACCGACAAGAACATCACCGGTTAAGTCATCGCATTTCTGCTCTATAATCTTTTTTTCTACATCTAAAAATCTATAATACTGTCTCCTTTTTCGTTTTAAACTTGCCACATCTGTCAACCACGCAAGTAACACCGCAGGTAACATTCCCATTGCAAATATTTCTACTACTATTTTGGAAAATTTGATAACGAAAAATCCAATTCCATTAAATATCTCATCTATAGCGTATACTAAAATAAAAACGACCGATATAATCAGCAATGTTGTGTAGAATTTCCAACCTAATGATGTTTCAAACTTTTTCATATTCTATACACCCCCTAATCATAAATAACTATAGTTACTTATGATAAAGATAACTATAGCACATTGAAGTTTAATTGTCAATAGTTTACAATATAAATTGGTGATTTATATGGATAATAAAAACAGTAACTTTAGTTGCGGAAACCGAATAAAACAGTTGCGTCAGGAGCGTGCTTTATCGCAAGAAAGGCTTGCCCTGAACGCAGGTATTACCCCCACATATTTAGGTCTTGTCGAGCGCGGAAAGAAAAACGCTACCGTTGCAACAATCGAGGCAATTTGCGATGCTCTGCACATCAGTCTTGCGGAGTTCTTTTCCGTTGCCAACGCCCCCGTCACCATCGAGGACGATACCGGCATACAGATTCTTCATCAGCTCACCGGGCTTTCGGACGGCGAAAGGCAGTTAGTCCTGCAGATAATAAAAAACGTTGTTCAGATACACCACAGCGCAAAATACAGTATTTGAAATCCTCGTCACGTCGGCGGGGATTTTTGTTTTGGGAGATAGTAATTTATTTTCATAACAGAATTATATCTCATTATGAGATATTTGTCAATATCACATAATGAGATTTTGTATAATAACACTATAATACAAAGGCGGTGTTATTATGCGGTTAAAGGATTTGCGCGAAGATTCAGACATAAAACAGAAGGATATTGCAGAATATCTCCACATAAAACAAAACACATACTCACAATATGAAAATGGTCAACGTCAGTTGCCGATTGATGTTCTTCTCTCTCTTGCGAAATTCTACAACGTCTCTACCGATTACCTTCTCGGGCTTACAAATACCAAAACTCCTTATCCAAAAGGATGAAACAACACCTTCGATAAAATGCTCTTTGTTCAAAAAGTATTTTATAAAATCAATTAACTTTGTCATTCCGGTCGTTTCCTTCAATTAATAACAAATGGGGCTTGTAGCAAATTTTTTGCTATAAGCCCCATCGGGTTGTCTCATTCTCAGACTTGTACGTAAACGATTCAACGGCATTCTTCGTATGCTCTCCGAACACACACGGAGAGGTCAAATAAAATATTTTTCACAAAAAAGCTCTGATATCGACCGCTAATTTTTCTTCTAAGTTTATAAGCCTTTTGGTAATATCTTTGGATACTTCATCCGCAGCCTTATATTTATTAAGGTATTTATTGAGGGATTTTACTCCCATATTGCAACCGTCCGTCATCAGATCGGCAATAGTGGCATCAGAGTCTTTCATTGCCAATTTCATATTGGTTTTTACCCAGGACATACCTTTTGCAATAACAGCGGGTTCTTTGCCGTCGTCTTTGTATTTATCAAGCAACTGCTGAATCTCCCCATCCAGCTTTTTATGCTCGTTTTTGCAATCTGTCAAAAGTTTTTCAAGCTTTTTGCTCCTTGCGTTATCAAGTACATCTTCAATAGATGAGGTTCCCATCTTGACCCCTGCATCACATTCTCTTAAAAGCTTTATCGTATCTTGTTCTATCATGTTTTCATCCATAAAAAAATCACCTCAGTGATAGTGTTTCACTAAGGTGTTTTATTATTCAGCAGTTGGTTATGCATATTTACCTTTTTCGAAGCAAAATCTCATGTTTTTAAGACATTTCACAAATCCTAAAAGGTTTGCTGACAAAAGCAGAACGGTTTAGATGCCAACCATTTTATTCAATCATAAAACTTCCTATTCCCATATGACAATCTCATCTTCGGTATAATTCTCTTCTCCTTTTTTATACCTTTTTGAGCTTTTTTATAATCTTTGTCGTTGGTTGGGAATTATTTCATCACTAATAAGTTCTGTTCTTTTTATAATCTTTACAAGCATTCCGTCTGTTGCAAGGAGTTACATCTGCTCCTCCTCAGTCATAGTAGGAAGCTTGTCCTTTAATTCCATCGACTTATACAAAAGTCCGGATGTGTTAAAGAATTTCTTTAACGGAAGCCACTCTGCTTATACCATGCAGTCAGCTCCTCCAGTGTCGGATTATTTTCCTTTATATCTCTAAGCTCATATTCTATTTTGTTGTCGTCCAGCCACTTCTTTGCCTTTTGACAAGTTGTACATTTCGGGTAACAAATAAATTTTATCATAACAATACGCCTTAATCTTGCAATATTTTCAAGTACTTATCCAGTCTTGCTTCAACATAACGCGCAAACAAAGTTTCCATCGCTGAAAGATTGTGTTTTACATGGTATTCATCAAATGCATTGTAATAAGTGATTCGATCTGTGAATTTTATGTCGATAGGCGGATAACCTGCCTTCATCAACTCCAGATTTACCAACAATCTTCCTGTTCTACCATTTCCATCGATAAAGGGATGGATACCTTCAAACTCAATATGGAAACGTGCTAACTTTGTAACAATATGCTCACTGCTCTCTTTAAAATCACGAAGAAGCTGTTCCATTTTCGGTTCAATGAGATACGGTTGTACGGGCTCACGCTGTGCTCCCATAATACGAACAGGCACTCTACGATACACACCACGGTCATCCTTTTTATCAGCTAACACAAGGAAATGTATTTGCTTAATAACATTTTCACTAATCGGTACGTTATCTTTTACAAGTTCGCTCACATATTCAAACGCCTCTTTGTGGCCAACCGCCTCCATGTGATCCTTGAGCGGTTTCTGATCAATTGTAAGACCACGAAGCACTAAATCTGTTTCACGCAGTGTTAGTGTATTTCCTTCAATGGCATTGGAATTGTAAGTGTATTCAACAATAAATTCTTCATTGAGCCTTGCAACCTCACCCTCAGTCAAAGGTCTTCTGCCGTCTAGTTCCTTCTTCTTTGCATCTATTCTTAACAGAATACTTTCTTTTGATCTATATCGTCCATCTGCAGGTTTCTCAGCATCTGCGGGGATTTTCCATCCACGCCCTTCCTGATATGCTCCGGGTATTTTGCCTTCAGAACATAACACGCGTATTCTTCTATCCGAAATGCCCCATTTTTCCGCAGCTTGCTTTACCGTCATAAACATTGCATATCCCTCCCATTTTTTATTATTATATCACACTTTCGGAATAATACCAATAGTTTCGGAATAATATTTTTTATATTATCGGAATAATACTCTTTTTGATAGGAACAATATTTTTTAACGGAATAATGCAAAACACTTTATCGGTATATCCCCTTTTAGATCTATCATAAAAAGACAACCGCAACCATTTCTGGCTGCGGCTCATTACTTCCCAAAAATAGACAAGCCTTTTTAGGGAAAAGTGAATAGTGAATAGGTAATAAGTAAAATCGACATTCCTCTGTCGAAGAATGTCGATTTTTGGCTCCCCCT
>SVLF01000045.1 GCA_015068085.1 Oscillospiraceae bacterium | reverse complement strand
TAAGCGTGCTTCACTTCCTCAACATCGGCTGTGGGCATCCTGTCGATGTCAGACTTGAAAGTAATTTTTCTGCCTTCCATTGGCGCTTCTTCGCTTGTGTCCAAGTAATAAGGGATATTATCTGCATCAATATATCTCTTTGCCATCACCCCGCACCTCCTTTCTCATTTTTGATATTCAAGTACTGCCTTACCTCCTTCCGCTTCGTAAGTGAACACTCTTTCAACTTCGTCATAAACGGCAATGGGCAGCTCTGAAAGCGGCACTTCGACCTTATTTGCCGCCTCAATTATCTTGTCTATCCTTTCTTCAACAAAAGCACGTTTCCCGCACGCGTAACCGGTAGCCGCATCCGTTATAAATGCATAGTCATTTTTGCTCTCAACAAAGAATTTTCTGCCCTCTATTTCAATTTCTTTTCCGTAATACTTAACGCGGCAAATCCGAGAGTGTTCTTTATCAAGCATTCGCTTCCAAAAAGGCTTTTGCCATTCTTCGGTATCAAGGTAGCTCTCATATTCTTCGCACTCAAAATCTTCGTTTATGCTTATATTTCCGCGCTTGCAAAACCCGGTTTCCTGATATCTGCAATCGTCTACTCTGCAAAAGATCTTCATCACTCCGCACCGCCTTTCGAATAGTCCTTACAAGCCTTATGCGACCAATTAACTACCAAAACTCTTGGTTTACCATTTATCATCTGCACACTGCCACTTCTTGTACTTACAAACGGTCTTTTTTCGCAAGTGCCACTATGACCTTTGGCTTGAATGAAATATTTGCAACTTTTACACTCCATTATTCCACACCGCCTTTCTCGGTTTGGTTGTCTTGCTTCATAAAGCATAGCCAATGTGTCTTTTCTCTTTTTCCGCTTTTGTGTCCGAACAATGGAGTTTGCCCGATAATATCAATAATTGTTGAAACGGAAACATCGGTTTCATTCCACTTAAAAATAAGCGTTCCATTCGGTTTCAGCACCCTCATGCATTCGCTAAAACCTTTTTGCAGAATTTCTTGCCAATTATCCTTCGGCAACTTCCCATACTTTTTGGCCAACCAAGAATTATCGCCAACTTTAATCAAATGCGGAGGGTCAAAAACAACAAGGTAATATGTATTGTCTTTCATCGGCAAGTTTGTAAAGTCGCAAACAATATCAGGCTTAATTTCCAATGTTCGGCCATCGCAAAGTGTATCTTCAAAAACCCTCAAATCGCAAAAGTCAACATTTTTGTTTTCTTTATCAAACCAAAACATTCTACTTCCGCAACAAGCGTCAAGTATCTTTTTCATCACCCCTCACCCCCCTAAATTCCTAAATGTTGTGCAAGCAAAATCAACAAGCCAATCACTATGAAAAAGGTATAATATATTAAAGTGACCATAGCAAAAGTTTTAAACCACTCCCAAAACATCACTTCTCATCCTCCTTTCTCATTTTTACTTGACTCATAGTTGACTAATGCCGCTTCTGCTTCTTCGCGGGTGCGGAATACAACTTCACCGAAATCCTTATCCTCATAAAAATACTCCTTCCGACTTCTTGACAAAGCTGTAATCGACGTATACTTTTCGTATTGATGCACGGCGGTTACAACCAACTGTTCAGGACGATTGATGCAACCTTCTATGGTGTATACCACACACCCAACCTTGCAAAGTGGGATGTCCACACCGTTTGCAAGAAGATAGTCGGCTGTATCTCCCGTTCCGATTATATTCTTTTTAAAATTTGCTTCATTCAATAACTCAATCAGTCTTTCACGCATCAGAATCACCGCCTTTCTGTTCAAGCTTTTCAACTCGCTGTTTTAATTGTGTGTATTTGAAATCTGCAAACGTAGCGAGTGCCGCGCCTATAAGCGTTAAAATAATACCCGTTCCGCGCGAGGAGCTTCCCTCGAATGCCAAAACCAAACAAAAACTCGCCATATAAAGAGCCATTATCATCCCCGCTCACCGCCTTTCTCTCGTTCTTGTTGGATTTTCTTTAATTCCTCATTCGTTAATGTATGGTTTGAAACAATGTAATTTTGATTATATTTTGGGTTTATACAAGCAGTTGTTCTGCAATATCCATATTCCGTTTTATTATCGCAAATATAAGGACAAATTAAATCACGCATTATTCAACACCTCTTTCCTCGACATAGCACCAACTTTGCGGCGGTCTTGTAATCGGTTTTTCGCCCTCAACCGTGCATTCGTGTCGCATATCCTCACAATTAGAAAAATAATACTCACAACTTAAACATTTAGCATCAAAATATCCCTTTTCCCATTCAGGACAAATAGTGATAAACTCACTCAACTCTTTCGGCTTGTCATAGATTACGAGGTCGGATATGTGCCAGCCGTAAAGGTATTTGCCGTTTGCATAGTTGTATAAATCTCTCATATTAACTTGAGAATTATCAACCATTTGAAAATGTCGGGAATTAAGTTCCTTCAAATTCAAAGTCGGATAAAATTCTGTTACTTTATCACAAACAAACTCGCCTATGACTTTGCCCAAAAACTTCCCCATAAAAGGTTGATACTCTTTCGGTATTTTGGCAAAAGATTTTTTATCCTTACTGCAATATATCTTTGCGACTTTATCCCAACATTTGTCTTTTGGATGATTTTTCCTAACTTCTATCGTTTTTTCTTTGTTGGTATTCCAACCCATTGCTTTTGCAATGATTAAGAACACCCAATACGGCTGTATGCTTATAAGTACAGATTTCATTTTTACCTTCCTCCCATTTTTTGTAGTAAAAACCGTTTTTTCCATCCCAAATGAAATATCCCAAGTGTCCCTTTTCCTTCAGTTCCTTTAATACTGCAAGACATTCATCAACCGGCCTGCGTTTGCATTTTGCAACGCGCTCGGCAAGCTCTTCCAGTGTCTGATCCATATCCTCTTTGATACACATGGATATTACCGCAAGAGTCGAGTTGTTGTTTGGATCCCCCGGGTCAACCGCCCAAGTGCGAAGATTCGCTATTCTCTGTGGACGGCCTATCTTTTTCTTTTCTTCCATTGGCTCCCGTTCCTTCTCTTCTTTTCCATCGCCGCGATAACCCTGGCAATAAGGATTCCGGTCTTTGTTATCTCCGCAAATTCACTTCGCAAATTCAGCCTTATCATGATTCCAAGTTCTTCTCTCGTAACAAGCTCAATGTTTTCCAAAGCACAATTTTGTTTGTTACCATCCAAAAACATCAATATACATCCCTCGGGCACCGGTCCATTTGCCTCTTCCCACAGAACACGATGCTTCGGTTTATAGTTACTCCCATACGGTGTTTCTTCCGTTTTTACCATTACGTATCCGTCCTTGATATATTCGTGTCCGATAGGTTTCGTATTCTCCGGCTTCTTTCCTTTTCTGTATCCGTACGGAAGTCCCGGGTGGATTTTATGAGTGCTCATATATCCTTTAAGTCGCGGGCGCGTAATGGGCTCTCTGAACCTCTTGTTGTATTCAGCAATTATCTCTTCCGAAGTATGCCCCGGAATAAACGACAACAGGAATTTTTTCTCCTCTTCACTGTATACGTGTTTTCTTTTTCTATTGCTCATCTCCGGTACCAATCAAAGGAATCTGAATATTTCCAGGAATGTCATACTCGTCAAAGTGCATCTTTACTTTCAGTGCCAGAGCGCTGTTTTCGATGATTGTCTTCGCCACTTTCTGAATAGCATCGCTACGCTGGACCTCTCTTTCAAATGCCTCTCCCTGTAAATCTTCATCATTTAACCGTTCGATGCATTCAAACAAATAGTTGTTTAACGCTTCCTGTGTATTTTTCATTTTTCTCTTTCTTCCTTTTTTCTTTTCATATATCGTTTTGTCGCCTCGTTCCTGCGTTTTTTCGTACACATCGGGCAATACTTTGCATCGCGCCTCTTCGCAGAAAAGCGCTCACCGCAAACAGTGCATACAACCTCCACGGTTCTGAACTCCCGAAACGTTGCCGGCGCAACTGCAGCCTGTGGCTGCATCATAACCTCCCCACCCAAAGCCTTCCCCTTGAGGGGAAGGTGTCGCTGTATGGCGACGGATGAGGTGTCAACTCTAAACTCATAACTCTTCTTTCGTCTCCGCAGCTGCTCGCTGATGCGCTTCCGTTCCCGTTCCTCAACCGCTTTCCGCGTTTCCGCAACCCTCTGTTCCTTTTTCGATGTCGGCTCCGGCTCTCCGAGCTGAGGATTAAACTTCTCTATGTACTCTCCGTATGTCATACCGTGCGCACGCGCCTCCGCACACAGCTTTTCAATCTGTTGCATCGCGGTCATTATAAATATCTCCTTTCAGTCTGTACCCGCTAAAACGGCAATTCGCCATCGTCGCCGAATACCTCTTCCCAGTCTCCGTTATTGCTCGCCGGCAGTCCCGCCGCAAAGCCTTCCCCCGAAGCCTCCCTTGCCCTAAAGGGAGGGGGACCGTCGAATGACGGTGGAGGGATTTCCCCCGCCCCCTTCTTCTCAGCAAAGAACACCTCGTCCGCAACAACCTCTGTTGCAGTTCTCTTGTTCCCTTCGCGGTCCTCATAGTTCCGAACCTGCAGCCGTCCGCTTACCGCTACAAGCTGCCCTTTGGAAAACCACCGGCAGACGAACTCTGCCGTTCCTCTCCACGCAACGATGTTTATAAAATCAACCGTCTGACGTGTCACCATCTCGCCCGGCTCCGGTCTCTTCACTCCGCGGTCAACGGCAAGAGTGAACGTCGCCACCGAAATGTCCGCTGCCGTAGCTCGAAGCTCCGGATCGCGTGTGAGTCGCCCCATAAGAATTACTTTGTTTAACATCTGATCTTCTCCCTCATATTCTTTTCAATATCTCGCGCCCCGTGTCACCCTCGCCCCGTGTCACCCTGAGTGGAGCGTAGCGCAGTCGAACCGGAGGCGCGCGTCAGCGCGGGGTCTCTCTCCCTCATATTCTTTTCAATATCTCGCGCACCGTCAGCCCGCTCTTTGTGATTTTGTAATACGCCACCATCGCCAGCGGATAGAGTACACCAAAAACGACTCCTATGCCGGCTCCAAATGCACACATCATCAAAAAGCACTCTATGTAACTCATTTGTAAATCTCTCCTTAGTTTGGAATAATAGAATATGGTTTTCTTTGCAGCTTGTCGTTTGCTATCTTCCGCGCATCTGCCTGATAATTCCGGCAGAAGTTGCCGTACTCCACTTCATTCTTCAGCACGTGCATACATGGTTTAATCTTGCAGAACTCACAAAGCTTATAGTCCTTTTTCTTCGGCTTCGAAAACGCCATTTTTACCACCTCTTGACTTAATTTCATTCTTTTGGTAAAATAACATTGTTATTAAATTTTTCTTTGCGGCTGTTTCCGGCGCCCACCGGAGCGGCCGCGCTTTTTTTATTCTTCCTCGGCATCTTCCTCTGCCTCTTTCATCAGCCAGTCGTAACAGCATTTCACGCATTTTCCCCGGAGCGAAACGTCTTCAAGACACGGCATTCCTTCTTCGCTCCCGTCATACGGGCACATCATATCCGTCGCCATATTCTCCGGTGTCATCGCAGCCATTATTCTTTCATAGTTCGTCATACCTCTTCCACCTCGCTTTCATAATCTTCCCTGCGCACGCAGCTCGGCTTTTTTTCGTTCTATCAGTTCCCTGCCTCCGGGCTGTGATACGATTCTGTTAAACAGATCAAGTGTCGCCGCTGCCAGCCTGTCTTTCTTGTACTGCGGCATAGATTCCAAATATCTGACTACTTCCATACCTTCCTGACTCATTCTTCCTTTTCTCCTTCCTATTCTTCGAATAACTCATCAATGCTGCAGCCTAAAACTTTCGCAAGCTTCGGAAGCTTGTCAGTTCGAGGAACGGAAGTTTTCGCTTCCCATCCTGCTACACACGCCTGAGTTGTTCCTATTGTTTCCGCCAGAGCAGTCTGTGTCATACCCGCCCGCTCTCTCAGTTCTTTTATTTTCATTTGCTCCACCTCTTTTTATAAAGTTTGCTTATATTATAAAGCTACTTTATGCCTTTGTCAATAGTTTTTATAAATTTTCTTTATATTTTTATTTTTACACTTTACTTGTTTATAAATGTAACTTATAATATAAGCATAATTTATAATGTGTGGTGGTTGAAATGTTCCGTTTAAAAGAAATTAGAAAAGAACATAAAAAAAGCCAGGAAGAATTGGCAAAGCTCTTAGGCGTTACTCAAGCCACTCTTTCCGGCTGGGAAAATGAAAAGTATGAAATTGATAATAAAAGTTTGATTAAATGCGCAGAAATACTCAACGTCTCTGTCGATTATCTCCTCGGCCGTTCTGATGAGCGGACAGCATCCTCCCCAAATGCAATAAAAATCCCTGTTCTCGGTTCTGTCCCGGCAGGCATCCCGCTTGAAGCAATTGAGGATATCATCGGTGAGGAAGAAATTCCTTCATCCTGGCTTGCCGGTGGAAAAGAATTTTTTGCACTGAAAATAAAAGGTGATAGTATGGAGCCGGAATATAGAACCGGCGACATCGTTATATTTAAAAAACAATCTGATTGTGAAAGCGGTGAAGACTGTATCGTAATGATAAACGGTGACGAAGCAACCTTTAAAAGAGTTGAGAAAATAAGCGGTGGTATTCTTGTTAAACCGCTTAATCCGGATTATCCCACTCTTCACTTCTCATCAGATGATATAGAAAAAACACCTGTTAAGATAACAGGTGTCGCATGGGAGCTCCGCAGGAGCAGAAGAGGATGAAATACAAAGGAGTTGTTTTTTTATGAAAAAGGTGATGTTTATAAAAATCAATGAACATTGTAGAAAACATCTTTGCGTATACCTTTCTGCAATTCTTGTTATTGCGCTTGCCTTTTCCTCTTTCTTCGCCATTTCTTTCTATCTGGAACTGAAATCCGCGGAAAAAACTATTGCCACTTATGAAACCGAATTTTCCGATGCGTTGAAAATGTACAAAGAATTGAAACAAGCATCAGACCAAAAGATGGAACGCCGCTATGAGTTGATTCATGACAAGCTCCACATTAGCCAAACAAGCTTTGAAAATATAAAACTTGCATTTTCAAAACAAGGAAATAAAGATTACACTATTAATCAACTTCAAAAATATGGATTTAACCGTAGCGTATCTCGCAGGATATATACTCTATGGTATGAAGCTTAAAAACAATATTGTTAAAGAAGGAAACATTTTTATAATATTTTCACAAAAATCACACCTCGCTTTTGGTTAATTTGCATATTTACTTTTTTACTGCATATGATATAATAATATTGTCCTAACAAATAGGGCAATATAGTTTATTTGTCCATAGCAGTAAGCACTTTCGCCAATAAGAAAGTCGCCGACCCTATGGACTTTTTATTTTTACAGGAGGATGAGAAAATGACAAAAACAGCAATTTTGGTTGATGGAGGCTTTTATAAAACACGGGCAAAAACCTTGTTTGGTGATAAAACCGCAGAGGAACGAGCAAATGAGCTTGAACGCTATTGCCTCGCCCATCTTTTCCAGAGGACTAACAGAAGCAACAAACACGAACCGCCCGAATTGTATCGAATTTTTTATTATGACTGCCCACCCCTTGCGAAAAAAGCATATCACCCATACCTTAAAACACAAATAGATTTCAGCAGAACGCCGCTTTACTTTTGGATGAACACTTTCCTTTCTGAATTAAAGCAAAAGCGGAAATTCGCGCTTAGGTTAGGACGTCTTTCCGAGGAACAATGCGGATATCTTCTTACTCCGGAAACTGTAAAAAAACTATGCAACGGAAAACTGACCTTTGATTCACTGACTGAGAATGATTTTAAAATAGATATTGTACAAAAGGGCGTTGATATGAAAATTGGAATTGATATAGCTTCACTCGCCTATAAAAAGCAGGTCAATCAGATTATTTTGATTTCCGGAGATAGCGACTTCGTCCCCGCGGCAAAGTTAGCAAGGCGCGAGGGTATTGATTTCATTTTAGACCCAATGCAATTTAATATAAAGCAGGATTTAACCGAACACATTGATGGCATACGTTCTAAAGTGGATTACATATTAAGCCAACAAAAAGGTCCGGCAAACTCTGCCTTGGTTCCGTAAAATCGCTCCAAAATAAAAACCGCCCGCTCTGACGCGGACGAAAGGAGGCTATGTCGGTGGGAAAGAAAAATCAACGTACCTCTCTGACAGAAGAAATCGGCGTTCCTTACGCTCGTTTCAGCAGTCACAACCAAAAAGAAGCAAGCATTGACCAACAGCTCGCGGCCTGCCGGCAGAAGGCAAAAGACCTCGGTATAACCTTAATTGATTCATACACCGACTATGCCGTTTCCGGAAAGACTGATAAACGTCCAAGCTTTCAGCGGATGATGCGAGACGCTGAAAAGGGAAAATTTAAATATGTCATAGCGTGGAAATCAAACCGCATAGGGCGCAATATGCTCGAAGCAATGATGAACGAAGCAAAATTAAACTCATATGGAGTTCGCGTCATCTATGTCGAAGAAGATTTCGATGATACAGCTGCAGGCAGGTTTGCTCTCCGATCAATGATGAACGTCAATCAGTTTTATTCAGAGAGTATGGCTGAGGATATAAGACGCGGTATGGAAGATAACGCTCTAAAATGTATGGTCAACGGTAGCATCGGGTACGGATATAAAAAAGATACTGACGGTCGTTTTGCCATTGATGAAAAAAAAGCTTCTGTCCTTGCAGAAATTTACCAACGGGTTTCTGACCGAGAGCCTTTTGTCGATATCTTTACAGACCTTAACAATCGCGGCATCCCTTCGCCATCCGGAGGCAAGTGGAACCGAAGCAGCTTTCACCGGTTGCTTCCTCCTAATGAAAGGATCCGCGGAATTTACATCTGGGGAGAGCATCGGGTGGAAGGCGGTATTCCTCGCCTTATCAGCGATGAATTGTATTACAAAGTTGAGGAGGTTTTAAAAACGAAAAAGACATCACAAGGAAGGCACCGAGAATCCGGTGATTATCTTCTTACCGGTAAATTATTCTGTGGCTATTGTAATAGTCCTATGACCGGAGTGTCCGGAACGGGCAAGTCCGGGAAATTACATTACTACTACGTGTGTCAAAAAAAGAGAACGGCGCACGAATGTAAAAAGAAAAATGTTCGCAGAGATGCTATAGAGCTTGCTGTAGCTCAAGCCATTAAAGATTATGCTTTGCGGCCCGAAAGCATAGAGTGGATCGCAGACAGTGTCACCGCTTACACAAAGAAACTTGAGGAAGGCGAGCGAATAACATTCCTGCAGGAAAAATTATCCGGAATTAAAAAGACTATAAAAAACATAATGACCGCTATCGAACAAGGTATTTTCACAGATACAACAAAAGAAAGGCTTCTTGAACTTGAGAAAGAACAGGCAGAAGTTGCAAAGCAGATAAACATCGAAAAATCCAATATAGTTTCCGTATCCCGCGAAGATATCATTGCGGGGATGTCAACATTCCAAGACGGAGATATTCACGATAAAACATATCGCATCCAGCTTTTTGACACCTTTCTCATCGCTGTTTATCTGTACGATGACGAAATGAAAATCGTCTTCACCTTCTCCGGTAAAAATAAATCAATAAGTTTCCCCCTCGATGCATCAGTTCTCAACAAGGACGCTCAAACCAATCCGGAGAACGTGTTCGTTTTACCTCCCCAAAGGTCCACCAAAATGAAAGCGTACCAGCCGTAGGTTGGTGCGTTTTTGTTTTTGGTGTCCGAGGTGTGGAGGAGGAGAACAGGACGGCGCACCGCAGTGCGCAAAAAGGGTGCCGGTGGCACGCTTTTTAGTCCGCGGGTAGACTCCCCCCGCCTCCACCAAAACGAAATATCTGTTCAAACAGCAAAACTGTCTGTCTCTGCAATTTACCGAGACAGACAGTTTTACTGTTCTTTAAAATTATTCTATTTAATTACTGCTTTTACGCATTCTTTGACGGTTTTGATTTCTTCGTCCGAAACAGCTTCGTCAAAGTCTGAGAAGGAAATATCATCTATTGGATTTCCCGTAAGGCAGGCATACCAAAGAAGCGAAAGCGCATATCTGCCAACACCAAGGCTTGCATGGAAAGTATCACGATGGAGATTGATGCCCTTTTCCGCAAGCTTCTGGAACATCGGTCCCGAGGGGATCGTCATATACGCGTTCATCGCCTGAGCCGCCATCGTATATGCTGAGTGGAGCGCATCAAACATTTCCTTTCTTGTTTCAAAGCCACGGTTAATGAGCATCCGGCTGCCCTCTTCATACGCCCATGTCTCATGCATAATAAGCTTTGCCCGCGGGCAGCACATACGTACATATGACGTTAAATCCTCAAGATACGGCTGATATGTATCATAATCCGTACTTTTCAGGCTTGCCTGCTGAACGGTTATGTAATCCCAGTCACGCGAGAGCAGCGCCTCTTCAAGAGATACATAAAATCCAGTTTGCTGGCCGTTGAACTGAAGCTCATATGCGTTTTTCTTGGACAGCATATTTCTGTAATGGCGGGAAAGCGGGCATCCACCGATATAAAGATTTACGGTTGTTATCTCCTCGCCGGCGCTTCTCGCGATCTGATGAAGATATCTTGTTGCATCCTGAGAAAAACTGTTTCCGATTGATAGAATTTTCATTTTAAAGTTCTCCTTTGGTAAAATTTTTATAATCGTTTGTGGTTTGCAAAAATTCTTGCAGCACTCCCTCTAATTAAAGGAATTTCCGTTTTCAGATACGTCAAACATTTCCCGGATGCGCTCGCGCAAAAGCTTATGCTCAGGAAGAGAGAGCGTTCTGTCGCGTTCTGCAACGGCAACCGCCTCACGCTTTGCAAGCTCAAGCGTTTTCATATCCGACATAAAGCTTGCTATGCGAAGCTCAGGAAGGCCGTGCTGACGCGTGCCGAAAAAATCTCCCGGTCCGCGAAGGCGCAAATCCTCCTCTGATATTTTAAAGCCGTCATTCGTTTCGCGCAATGCCTGCAGTCTTTCCGCTGCCGTGCTTGTTTTTTTGACATTGGAAAAAAGAAGGCAATATGATTTTGCGCTTCCTCTTCCCACTCGACCGCGCAGCTGGTGATGCTGCGAAAGCCCGAAGCGCTCGGCATTTTCAATCGCCATTACGGTAGCTTCAGGAACATTCACGCCAACCTCGATAACGGTTGTGGATACAATCGCCGATGTTTCTCCGCTGACAAAACGGCGCATTACCGCATCCTTTTCCTTCTGCCTGAGCTTACCGTGCAGAAGCTCAACCTTCTTGCCGTAAAACGCAGTATCTGAAAGCTCCTTTGCAAATTTTTCGACCGAGCGAAGCTCTGCCTCACCGTCCTCATTATCCTCGATAAGCGGACACACAACATACGCGCGATATCCCATATCGAGCTGTTTTTTTATAAAGGCATATGCATCTGCGCGCTTTGAATCGTTTACGATAAGCGTATCAACCGGAAGTCTGCCCGGCGGAAGCTCGTCAATAACGGAGATATCAAGGTCGCCGTACATAATCAAAGCCAGAGAGCGCGGGATGGGCGTTGCCGACATAACAAGCTGATGCGGATTATTCCCCTTTGACGCAAGCGTTGCGCGTTGGCGCACTCCGAAGCGGTGCTGTTCATCAACAATCATAAGGCCCAAATTTTCAAACTCAACATCCTCGCTGATTATTGCATGAGTTCCGATGAGAAAATCAATTTCTCCCAATACACATTTTTCTTTTATGCGTTTTTTCTCCGATGCTTTCATACTGCCGCAAAGAAGCGCACATCTCACGCCTAACTTCTCCATATTTCCCGAAAGCGATTTGAAATGCTGCTCGGCAAGGATTTCCGTCGGTACCATAAGAGCAGTCTGCATCCCATTTTTATACGCAAGATACGCCGCTGCTGCCGCAACCGCGGTTTTACCGGAGCCGACGTCACCCTGGACAATTCTGTTCATCGGGCGCGAGGATTGCATATCCGTTGCAATTTCGTCAATCACACGCCGCTGTGCGGACGTAAGAGAAAACGGAAGAGCGTTCAGATACGGTGTAAAGTCACTGTCCTTTATCGGTGTTCCAAGCTCGTGCTCACGTCTGCCGCGAAGGTGCATGAGGCCAAGGCTTAAGATAAAAAGCTCTTCAAACACAAGGCGTCGCTTTGCGATTTCAAGCTCTTCCTCGCTTGTAGGAAAATGAATTTCACGATAAGAAAATCCGACGTGTGCAAGAGAATGCTTTCTGCGTATATCCTCAGGCAAAACCTCGGGAATACTTTGCGAAAACTCTGCCAAAGCAGACCTCATGGCGGCTCTCAGCACGTCTGCCGATATTCCTGCCGTAAGCCCGTAAACCGGCAGAATAGCCCCGGTTTTTTGACCGGAGCTTTCCTCTTCTTCAAACGTCGGGTTTAGCAAACAAAGACCGCCCGCGCGTTCCTCTACCTTTCCGAAGAACACGTAGGTATGTCCGGGAAAAAGCTTACCGACACTATATTTCTGATTAAAAAACACTATTTTTATTCCGCCGCTTTCATCAACGGCGCGGAATTCCGAAACGGTAAATCCACGACGCGGTGAGCGGGTTTTTATATCTGATGAGATGCACGCTTTTATGCATGCCTTATCTCCTGCGGAAAGCGCGGAGATTTTCAGAAAATTTCGCCTGTCCTCATAATCACGCGGAAAGTATCCGAGAAGGTCACGCACGGTGTTTATGCCAAGCTTTGAGAAAGCTTCGGCGCGCTTTTCACCGACGCCCTTCAGGTAACGTATTCCCGTGTTCAAATCAGGCTTCATCATGTATTTTTACTCCGCTGAAATCAAATAGTAATATACCGGCTGACCGCCGTCAAGAAGCATAACCTCGGCATCCTTTGCGTTTTCCTTGCAGATATTTTCAACAACGGCTGCATCATCGGCATTTACCCCTTCGCCATAAAAAACCGTCACAAAGCCGCGGTCTGCTATTCCCATATCGGAAATAAGCTTCTCTGCAACCTCAGAAAGGTCCTTACCGGACGCGGAAAGCTTGCCCTCCGAAAGCGCGAGATACTCGCCTTCCTTGATGGAATAACCGTCAAACTCGCTATCTCTTGCGGCGTAGGTGATAGAGCCGGTAGAAACATTTCCTGCCGCTTCCATCATGGCTGTAACATTTTCTTCCGTTTCTCCGTCCGGGTTGAACGCCAACATTGCAGAAATCCCCTGCGGTACGGTTTTCGTTTCAAGAACAACAACCTGCTTTTCTGTGAGAAGTGCAGTCTGCTGTGCCGCCATAATGATGTTTTTGTTATTCGGGAGAACAAAAACGATTTCCGACGGAGTGGCATTTACCGCCGCAAGAATATCGTCGGTGGACGGGTTCATGGTCTGTCCGCCTTCAATAAGCGTATCTGCTCCGAGGTCACGGAAAACGCTGAGAATCCCCTCGCCCGCACCGACAACGGCAAAGCCGTATTTTTTCTCTGCGGGAGCAATTGCAGGCTTCTCCGGCTCACTCTTCGCTGAGCTTGTTCCCGAAACAACCTTTTCGTTATGCTGATAGCGCATATTGTCAATCTTTATATTTGTAAGCTCGCCGTAGGTAAGCGCACGGCAAAGCGCCTTATCCGGCTCGTTTGTGTGAACGTGAACCTTGATAATGTCATCGTCATCAACGACAACAACGCAATCACCGATTGATTCAAGATATGCGCGAAGCTTTGCCACGTCAAGCTTTTTGCCTTCGCGGCTTATGTTTACGATAAACTCTGTGCAGTATGCAAAGGTTATCTCCTCGTCAATTTCCGCAAAAGAAGCCGCAGGTGCACCGGAGATTTCCTCACCGGAAGAGAGCGTAACGTCATTTCCCTGCAGGGACGAAAGCATAGCCTCAAGCACAAGCACCCAGCCTGCACCGCCGGCATCAACAACTCCCGCTTTTTTGAGAACGGGATTAAGCTCCATCGTCTCATCAAGCGCGACCTTTGCCGCGGAAATTGCCTCTGCAAATATTTCTTCGATATCCGAAATGCTCTCAGACAGCTCAACCGCCTTTTCTGCCGCCTTGCGTGAAACGGTGAGGATGGTACCCTCTGCCGGCTTCATAACCGCGCGGTAAGCTGCCTCAACGCCCGAGGAAAGGGCGCGGCCGAAAGAATTTGCGTCAAGAGCTTCTGCTCCCGCACAAGACTTTGCAAAGCCACGGAACAAAAGAGACAGGATAACGCCCGAATTTCCGCGCGCACCGCGAAGAAGCGCGGACGCCGCAATATTTGCCGCCTCCCCTACCGTTTCGGGAGAAACGGGAGAAAGCGCCGTTGCAGCCGCACGTGCGGTAAGCGACATATTTGTTCCTGTGTCGCCGTCCGGAACGGGAAATACGTTTAGTTCATTTAATTTCTGTTTGTTGTTATCAATTGCCGCGGAAGCGGATATCACCATACGGCGAAACTCCGCGGCGGTAATCTGTTCTTTCACTTATCGGCACCTCCGTTATTCTGCCATTATAGAATCGACTTTTACGTTGACGCTGCCGACCTTTACGCGCGTTACGCGCTCTACATTGTAGCGGACTTCATTTATGATAGATTCACAGATTGCGGTGATATTGACACCGTGATCCACAATTATATGAACATCAATATTTACCGTTTCATTCTCAAACGTTACCTTTACGCCCTTGGACATATTCTCACGCTTTAAGAGACGGACAATTCCGTCCTTGACGCTTCTGTCTGCCATTCCGCGGACACCGAAGCAGTTTGTTGCTGCATCTCCGGCAACTGCCGTAAATACTTCATTTGTTATCTCAATTGAGCCTTTGTCGTTGTTTAATATCATATACAAACCTCCTGTAAGATTTAAATGACATAATCATAGATTATATATATTATACACTGTTTTTGACAATAACTCAATATAAATTTTTTAAAATTTATAAAAACGCTATGCAATTTTTCGCCGGAAAGCAGGCAAAAAGAATATATAAAATGCGTAATTCCGGCAAAAAAAGCAAAAACAACAAAGCTTCGGGTGCAAAAGTTTTTAAACTTCTGCACCCGCTCTTCCATTTCTGTTCTATGCGTAAAAATCGTGGTTTCCGACGGACATAACATAATCCCGGTTATTGGGTACCCACGTGCTTGTCGATATGGCGGGGTTTAAAAAGAACAGGATATTCTTATCCGTAACCTTATAGCTTTCAAGACAGATTTTTGCCGCGAGATAGCTGTCATATCCCGGTTCTTTATGAATACTCCCGTTTGCTACGGGTGTAAACTGCACTCCGCCTTTTTTGTCAAAAACAACATCGTAAACGTTATTCGGAAACTCCGGACTTTCCACGCGATTAAGAACAACATTCCCAACAGCAAGCTTCCCTGTAAGCGATTCCCCCTCGCTCTCGGCATTTATTATTTTCGCCAGCCAGTAAAGGTCGCTCGCGTTGTAAAACTCATCCGCAGACAAAAGCTTCTCTGCACCGGAGCGCACCTCGGCGGTCTTTGTAGCATTATCCCAGGTAACGGACGCACCAAGCGCCTTTGCAAGAGGACGCACCGGGATGTAGGTGCTTCCGTCAATGATAAGATTCTCGTTTCCCGAATAAAGCACGCGCCCGCGGGATTCGATATACCCTCTGCCGATTGTCGCGCCGGTTTCGGCTTCTTGTTGCTTCACAGTTGCAGTTTTAGTATTGTTATTCCACGCCACTTCAACCTCGTCGAAAGCTTCCGCAAACGTCCTCATCGGAACGTATGTAACGGAATTTATAAGCCTTGCGCCTTCTAAGTTTTCTCCGTCAATTGTAACGTTTGCTGCAAAGCTCATTTGCGCAAGCAATATAAGCGACAGCATAAAAATAAGTATTTTTTTCATTTTCACCACTTCCTTCCGGTATAGTCTTCTATATTGTAACGCAATTTACGCTGCGTCGCAACACACAAATATAGGTTTTCGTTCCACATTTCAGCGTTTTTGTCTGATTTTGGCGTTTTCACCACTGCGATAAGTTTCAAAAAAATATTTAATGTAAATTTTTTTATTTTTTTTGAAAAAACACTTGCATTTTGGTGTCAAATCTGTTATTATATTAGATGCTGTTTATTGACAAGATTTTAAGGAGGTGCGGCAAATGGCAAAGTGCGCAATATGCGAAAAAGGCGTGACATTTGGCATTAAAGTGTCCCACTCGCACAGACGCTCTAACAAAATGTGGAGACCGAATATCAAACGCGTAAAGGCTATCGTTGACGGTTCCCCCCGTCATATTTACGTCTGTACAAGATGCCTCCGTTCCGGTAAGGTTCAGCGCGCGATATAAGTACACACAAGCAAAAGCCGGAGACGCAGAAAACACTCTGCGTCTTTTTGCTTATTTTTTCAAAAAATTAAAGGAGCTGTTTTTTTATGGAAGTTGCACTGTCGTATATTAATCTTGATGTCTATCTCGTCGTCCTTCTTCGGCTCGTCGCCTCCGTTGTTCTCGGTGGTCTCATCGGCATAGAGCGTGCCAGCAGCAAGCATGATGCCGGACTTCGCACGCATATCATCGTCTGCCTCGGTGCGGCATCTGTTATGATTGTAAGCCAGCTCATCTCCATGCAGAACGGCGCTATAACCGACATTACGCGTCTCGGTGCACAGGTTATATCAGGTATCGGTTTTCTCGGTGTAGGAAGCATTATCGTAAATCGCAGCCGCGTGCGCGGGCTTACAACCGCTGCAGGGCTTTGGACAACAGGTTGCCTTGGGCTTGTTATCGGTGCAGGATTTTTAGAGGTTGCGCTCACCATCGTTGCACTTATGATGTTTACAATTTACGTTCTGCGCCCGCTCTCCCTCAAAATCCGCGCAAGCGCGCTTACCTTCGACGTAACCGTCCCGATTGGCGAGCGTACCGTTACAGATTACGTTGAGGAGTTTGCGATGCGTCATTTTGAGATAATCGCAATCAAAGGCTCAAACGAAAAGGCAGTTATCACGATACATACAGATATGCGCGGCGAAAGAAATGAATTCATCCGTGAAATCATCTCCATCCCCGGTGTTGTAGGCGTATCGGAAGCATAAGTAAATATTTTAACGCGCGCAAAATTTGCGCGCGTTAAGTTTAGCGAAAGGATACTCTTGATATGATGAAAAAATTATTGCCTGTTTTTTTCTCCCTTTGTCTGTTTTTCTCTTTTGATGCATATGCAGTTGATTTCACAGACGTTCCGGAAAGCAGCGAATATCACAAGTATGTCGACACCCTTAACAGCCTTGGGGTAATTACCGGCTACGGCGACGGAACCTTTCTTCCTGACAAAAGCATATCGCGTGCAGAAGTTTCTGCAATTGCAGTTCGCGCCGCAAAGCTTGATACTTATATTTCCGCCAAAAGCATCTACAACGATGTTGCCGATGAGTTCTGGGCAAGAAAATATATTATGTCTGCAACAGAAGCCGGGATTTTAAACGGTATCGGAAACGGACGCTTCAGCCCCGGTACCGATGTCACACACAACCAGATTATAAAAATCGCAGTGTGCATATCCGGTAAAGGTGAGCTTGCAGAAAAACGCGGCGGTTGGCCCGGCGGGTACATCCAAACCGCATATGAGCATGAAATAATTACCACAGCTGAATATTCCAATCTTCTTTACGGAAGCCTCGGAAATTCTCCTGCAACGCGAGGCGATGTTGCAAAATACATTTACCGTGCAATCATCATACCGGAGAAGTACAAGCTCACAGTAGGCGAAAGCGAATATTTTATCGGTATGAGTGCCGAAGCACTCCCCGCACCCGATGAAGCACTTCAATCCGCAAATGAGTTTATATGGTATATATACGGTACCGACACATACGAAAATTTCTTTGCGGCAGGAGTGGCAGACGGCTTGGTAGTAGCTCTCACATCATCTGCTACGGGGTTTGAATATAACGGACTTCGTGCAGGTGATGATGCAGAAAAAAGCGAATATATTTATACCGATCAGAATGCCGGCGGCACTGTGCATGCAGTATATATCATAAACAATTTCTACAGCAACAAAGTATCTGTAGGAAACGAGCAGCTTGTAGGCGAAAGCCGTCTTAATTTTCATTTAACCAACGGCTTCCGTGTTCATCACGGTCTTGAGCCGCTCAAATGGGATGATGCCGTCACTGCAACATCGCTTCTCCACAGCGAGGATATGGCAAAAAACGATTATTTTGACCACACGGGACTTGACGGCAGCAACGTCGCAAAAAGGCTGACACAGCAGGGCATAAGATGGATGCAATGCGGAGAAAACATCGCCGCCGGAACTCGCAACTCGGGATTTGTTTTGTATGACGGACTGGTCAATTCCGCGGGACACAGAGATAATCTTCTCGGACCTTACACCCACGCCGGAGTCGCCTCTGCTTACAACTCCCTTTCCACGTATAAGTATTATCTGACACAGAATTTCAGGAAGTAGAAAAACTCTCCGACAACGAAATCTCGGAATGACATAGGAGTTGCGCATAAAACACATTTTTATGATTTACAAAATTTCAAAAAAACAATATTGACTTTTCCAAAAAAATTGCATATACTAATACTGTAAGAAAATCAGAATTTCAGATTTTACGAGGAGTGATTAAATATGTTGGCAGAAATCAGAGGTCGTTCTCAAATTACCATACCGGCAGAAATTATCAAAAAGTTAGGAATTTCCGAAGGCGATAAATTTGACATTGTCGAAAAAGACGGTGGAATATTTCTTTGCCCTGTTATAGTATACCCCAAAGACAAACTATTAAAAATTGCAAAAATAATAAAAGATTCCGAAATCGAGCTTTCCTCTCAGGAAAGTTTCGATACGGTTGAAGATATGTTTGCGGATATGGGGATAAATATAGACAATGTATAAATTAAAATACACAAAAGAATTTGAAAAAAATCTAAAATCATTGACAACTCAAGAGCAAAAGTTAGTAGCAAACAAATTAAAACTATTTATCCAAAATCCATTTTATCCATCGTTGCGTACAAAAAAAGTTCAAGGTATTGATAATGTTTTTGAAATGAGCGTAAATATGGATATTCGCATTCTGTGGAAATACGAAAGTGGCATTATCATTTTGCTTCTTGACATCGGACATCACAAAAACATATTAGGATTATAAGAGAAAAAGAAAGCACCGCAGAAAATCACCGCTTCGTATTGATGCGAAGCGGTGATTGGTCTTTATTCGGTTATTTAGAAAAACTTGCGGATTGTATCAGTTGCAGTTTTGTCGTCGGCGCTGATTGTGATTACGAAATCAATGCCATGCTCTGCTCCGAAGCTATCTGCCCAAAGAAGGAATTCTTCCGTCTGCTTTGTGAAATCGCACTTGGAAACCTTGTAAAGGCTGTCGATGAATATCTTCGAGAGATCATAGTTTCCCGAATGCATTCCGCAGATAAATGCCTTAAGGTGTTCATAGCTTTCGATAAAGTATCCTGAAACGTCAACCAGACGTGCCTTATGGCTTATATCATATGTAAGCTTAGTGCCGCGCTCAATGCAAGCAACCGTTAAATCTTCGGCTGCGGCTTTGTTTGTAAGCTCAATAATCTGCTTTGTTTTTCCATGGCCCTGAAGTCCCATAATTACGCGAACCATAATTACTCCTATCTCCGCAAAACCCTGCGGTCATCGCTTTCACGGCAAGCGATTGCCGAATTTCAACCGTATGGTTGAGTTGTCCTGTATATATAGTAACATATTTTTCGAAAAATCTCAATGGCTTTTTTAAAAAATTTGTTACTTTTCCAAAATTTCTTTCAGAAGTTCTTCATAACCCGGCTTTCCGAGAAGTGCAAACATATTCTTTTTGTATGCTTCAACGCCCGGCTGGTCAAAAGGATTTACGCCGAGAGTGTAACCGGAAAGGCCGCAGGCAAACTCAAAAAAGTATACCATATACCCAAAGCTTTCCGCATCAGAGCCGGAAAGCGAGATGCACATATTCGGCACGCCGCCGTCCTCGTGGGCAATTGCCGTTCCTTTGTATGCATTTTCATTGACAAAATCAACGCTCTTACCCGCAAGATAATTAAGCCCGTCAAAATCCTCCGGATTTTCGGGTACAATAATATCCGATGCAGGCTTGCCGAGTGATACGACAGTTTCCATAAGAATGCGCTCACCCTGCTGGATATACTGTCCCATAGAATGAAGATCTGCGGTAAACTCAACAGATGCCGGGAAGATACCTACATTATCCTTACCTTCGCTTTCTCCATAGAGTTGCTTCCACCACTCTGCCATATACTTGAACTTCGGCTCAAAGCATGCAAGAATTTCAATTTTTTTACCCTTTTCATACATTACATTACGCGCACCGACATATGTCCACGCGGGATTTGAGAAATCCTTTGTAACGGTAAGCTTATCCATAGCCTTTTTTGCGCCGAGAAGCGCCGCGTCAATATCTATTCCGGCAACAGCCATCGTAAGAAGACCGACTGCCGTAAGAACAGAGTATCTTCCGCCGATATTATCAGGAACAACAAAAGTCTCATAACCTTCATTCGTTGCGAGATTTTTCAGTGCCCCACGGCATTTATCGGTAGTTGCATAAATGCGATGCTTTGCCTCTTCCTTACCGTACTTTTTCTCAATAAGATTTTTAAAGAGACGGAAAGCAACAGCGGGCTCAGTGGTTGAGCCGGACTTTGAGATAACGTTTATCGAAAAATTACGGTCACCGATAATCTCAATAATTTCATTTAAATAATCTGTGCTTAAATTGTTACCCGCAAAATAAACCTCGGGGCAACCGCCTGTGCGCTGGTTATATGTGTTTCCTTTGATAAACTCAATAGCCGCACGCGCGCCGAGATATGAGCCTCCGATACCGATAACTACAAGCACATCAGAGTCGCTCTTTATTTTCTCTGCACACTTTTTAACGCGCGCAAGCTCTTCCCTGTCAATTTCATCCGGCAAGCGAACCCAACCGAGAAAATCAGAACCGGCACCTGTTCCGGCAACCAGCGTGTCATGTGCTGCCGCAAGGCGCGGAGCAATCAAATCAAGCTCTTTGTCTGTTACAAGGCTCTTTGTCCTTGTGATGTCTACATTAATCATTTGTAAACCTCTCCCTTCATACATATAATAATACACCCATCACGCGTCTTTTTCAAGAAAAATTTGTCGTTTACACATTATTCACTGTTTATTTCGCATTTATTTACAGACACTTCAAACATTTTCAAAAATTGCGTGATAAAATAAAAACACAAACAGCAAAGGAGGCTTTGTGATGTTCAAAATCGTAAAATCCGAAAATAATTCGTATTCTGATAAAAGCAATCGCCGCGGAGTGAGAAGTGCCGCAATGCTGCTATCTATTTCCGTTCTTTCCGGAGCGATGGGTTTTGGAGGCGGGCTTCTTGCAAACAGCATTGTTGGTAATGATGTTCCGGTACACTCAATAAACGCAACACCGGTTTCCCTTTCAGGTTCGGGATTCAGCGCAGTATCGGTTGAAGAATCCTGTGCCGACAGCGTCGTTGAAATAAGAACGGAAAGCGTTCAGAACGACATCCGCTTCGGTCAGTTTGTATCCGAAGGCGCCGGAAGCGGAGTTATCGTTACGTCAGACGGTTATATCGCAACAAACAACCACGTTATCGACGGTGCATCAAAAATTTCCGTAACTCTTGCAAGCGGAAAGGAATATCCCGCCACGCTTATCGGTAAAGATGCCAAAACAGATCTTGCGGTCATAAAAATTAGCGAAACCTCTCTCAAAGCCGCGACGCTCGGCACTTCCGCTTCTCTGAAGGTCGGCGAGCCGGTAGTCGCAATCGGCAACCCTCTCGGCGAGCTCGGCGGAACTGTTACGCAGGGAATAATAAGTGCGCTTGACCGCCAGATTGAAATTGACAACGAAAAAATGACGCTTTTGCAGACAGATGCAGCAGTCAATCCGGGAAACTCAGGCGGCGGACTTTTTAATGCAAACGGTCAGCTTATCGGCATTGTAAACGCAAAATCCTCCGGCAGTGATATCGAAGGCCTTGCATTTGCAATCCCGATTGATACAGCAAAAAATGTCATAAATCAGATAATCAGCCAAGGGTATGTTTCAGGACGAATTGACCTCGGGCTTACCTTTAAAGAACAAGGCACCTCATTTAATCTGTTCACAGGTGCATGGACGCGCGGCGGCGTATATATAGTTGATGTTACGCCAAATTCGAACGCCGCAAACGCAGACCTTCGCCGCGGTGATATCGTCACTGCAGTTGACGGGCAAAAAATCTCAGGCTTTGCAGACATCAAAAAAATCATTGATTCGCACAGCGTTTCCGACACGGTTTCGTTTACCGTATACCGCAACGGACAAAGCCTGACCCTTTCATTCAGGCTTCAGGAAGCGAAATTGCAGACAACACCTGCAACGCTTTACTGATAAGCATCCCCATACTCATCCCCCTTATACAAGGCTCACGGTGCTGTTAAATCAACACCGTGAGCCTTGACCATTGTTTTTAAAGATTTTCAAGTATTTCAAGCGTTTTTTCGGGTGCAATGCCAAAAGCGGCGATAATTGCTACGTTCAGCACAGCAAGCGCGGGAATAAGAATCCTGAACTTTGCATGACGGGTTTTATGGCGAAATTTCTTCATCCCGAAATACGCACCGACTGCGCCGAAAAATACAGCGCAGAGAATGAGCGTCTTTTCAGGGATACGCCATGCATCTCTTCTTGCCTTCCACTTATCAATTCCGTAAAGCAAAAAAACGGCAAAATTCCATATTGCATATGCAAAAAGGAGATAATTATTCATAGCTTTTCCTCAGCTTTCTGAGGATTTCCTCAAAGTAATCCGGAAGGGCTGATTCAAAATACATTTCCTCCCCGGTGCACGGATGCACAAATGTGACGTTTTTTGAGTGCAGGCACTGTCCCGCAAGACCGAGCTTATCACGCGCACCGTACACGGCATCGCCGACAACGGGATGCCCGATGTGCGACATATGAACGCGTATCTGGTGCGTGCGCCCGGTTTCTAAAAGGCAGGACGCATATGTAAATCCGCGATAGCGCTCAATTACATTGTAGTGCGTTGTAGCTTCCTTTGAGTTATTCTCCGTAACTGCCATTTTCTTGCGGTCGGTTTTGTGTCTGCCAATCGGCGCCGAAATTGTTCCGGTATCTTCACGCAGGTTCCCGATAACGACAGTATGATACTCACGGCGCACGGAATGGACCTTTATCT
>SVLF01000044.1 GCA_015068085.1 Oscillospiraceae bacterium | reverse complement strand
CTTTCAGCGACATTTTCCCCGCAGGGGAATAACCTTTAGGCAAGGGAGGCTTTATAATCCAATATTCTCTTGATAAGTACTGCGACTTCCGCGCGGGTGGTATAGTCCATCGGCGCGATGTGTCCGTTCTTACCGTTGACAAGTCCTGCGGAGATAAGTGCGGATACGGCATCTTTGGCGTAGGGTGCAACAGATGGGAAGTCCGTGTATTGCGGTTCGTCATAAATGCCGAACACTACATTCAGTTTCTGCATTGCCCGGTAGACGATTACCATCATATCCTGACGGGTGATGTTGTTATGGGGTGCGTATTTATTCTCACCTATTCCGCCGACGATGCCTGTGTTACGCGCTATTGCAAGCTCATCTGCGAAGTAGTCACTTGCAGATACATCTGCGAAATTTTTAGTGTTATCCGACGTTAGCTTGAATGCACGGACGAGGAGAAGCGCAAAGTCTGCGCGGGTGATGTTCGCTGCGGGCGAGAATGTTGTTTCCGATGTTCCGCGGATTATTCCGTCTGCAGAAAGTGCGTTTATTGCATCGGTTGCCCACGCGTGGTTGGTGAGGTCGGTGAATTGCGGAACGGCGTTTACGATGTTCCCTGCATCGGGTTGATTGGTGCCATCAACGTTGTCCTTTTCATCGGTCTGTGCGGTACCGCCGGCACCGCCGCCGACGCCTGCAGTTGTGCTTTCTCCGCCATTGATAGCTGAACCGTCAGACGGACGGTCGGGGACTCCCGTCCCTGCACCGTCTTGCGAGGTTTCGTTCTTGCCGCCCGTGGTTGAGCCGTAAACCGTCACTGTGAAGTGAACCGTAGTTTCAAGCGTTCCATCACTGACGGTAAGGGCAACGTGGTTTTCACCAACTTGCGAAGAATCCGGCTTCCATATCAGCTTATTTCCCTTTTCATCAACGCTCATCCCTCGCGGAAGTCCCGTTCCCAAAACCGAAAGAGCTTTATCTACAGGGCTTACTGCGCTATACGGAATTATCACTGAATTTCCCGCCGAAACGGATACATCATCTATCGGTTGCACAACAGGCGAATTGTCCGCAACAGAAGACACAGGTATTCTGAACTTCTGCCCTGCTGCGATATTGTATACATATCCCGCAGCAATATCGGTAGGCTCAAGATATTTCCTTATAAGAGTTACGTTACCAAGGCTCAGCTTCACATTATCACCATCGGCCTGCGCCTTTTCGATTTTATATACACCGTTTCCGACTCCGTCATTTTCGATGTATATGTATTTCCCTTCAAGCGCAGATAATTCAGGATTATTCCCTTCATCAAATGCAACCGTGATGAAGTTTTCATCTGTAAGGTCGGTTGTAAAGTCTTTCACTTTTCCGGTATATGCCGGAATATGCAGTTCTTCCTGTTCACTCAGACGCAGCATTTTTCCGTCGTTAAGATATCTGTATGCAACAGAAGGTGTTCCGTCATCTGCCCTCTCGATTGTCATAACTCCGGCAAAACCGCAGAATGCAATTTTCACATCATCTGAAGTATCAGTTGTTCCGCAATCATCCGTAACGGTATACTCAACATCCGTGTTCGTCGAATATATTACGTAATCGACTCGTCCGCTCATATGCTCTACTCTTACAGCAGCAAATGAGTCGTAAAGTCCCGGACGTGAGCCTTCCTCACGAATCATAGGAAGTTTTTTAACGCTCTTCAGATATTTATTTCCCGCCTCATACGGTTCAAAAACGGTAGTAAAGGTTGTGTCAAGATTTCTTCCCTTATTACGCACAAGAACATACTCAAGATCGCCGATGTTTTTGTTTTCGCCACGTTGCGGTGCCTGAGCCTTTGCAAAGGTAACCTCATCCATAGGCTCATCGCTTACCATAGTCATACGAAGCCGTAAATCTGCATTTCTGTCAAGTGCTTTGTTCCAGTCCTTCAGCTTAAACTCCACCGAAAAATCCTTTTCGGGAGTGATTGACGTGCGGACATCACGAAGCCACGTATATCCGAGCGGGTAAACGTTATTCGGTGCGTTACCGCCGGGGTCTCCACCGTAAGGAACATCAGTTCCGGCATATGTTCCGACAAGTGTTCCGTCGGCCAGCTTACGTGTCGGATATTCTTTAATTTCACCAATGCCTTCCGTTGTGCAGATTTCATCCGACTGGCTGTGGAAGCTGTAAAGATGATCGCTTCCCCCATATACGTGGAAGAAATCAACGCCATAGGAAATATCATCGTTTACATCCACCATAATCAACGAGCGGCGGTATTCATCCGTCTGTGCATAAACATCTGCGCTTGCATCAAACAGCCTTACGCGCCCCGAATCGTCAAAGTGATGCGGAACTGCGGTCTCGCCCTTTGTCATCTGCTCGGTTTCATCGACAACAACCGTGTTGTGCGAGAGCGTTGTGCGAACCCACTGGAAGCGGTTCGGCTGAACACCGGTGGAAGCGGGATATCCGAGATCCGGCGCCATATTAAGCCCGAATGCGGAAATGTAGAGATTCAACGAATCTGAATGGCCATGGAAATCAGTTGCTCCGAAATACATCGCAAAATCACGATGAGTATTTTTTACGGTAGAAGCAGATGCGGAATCAAACTTTCCGCCGGCTCGAAGTGCAGCAAGGCCGTAGTCTGCCATAAGCTCGCTTCCGAGCGCAAATTCTCCGTCTTCCTTTACGATGGCTTCTATCTCACGCATAATCGCTTCGGCATCCTCATCAAACAGAGAACCGTGGAGATTTGATATATCCCCGCCGAGAGTTTCTTCGTTATACTTCCATATCGCACGTGCAAGCAAGCGATCCTTTGTATGCTTGAACGCAGTCAGCATTGCCGACAAATTAACGTACATTCCCTTACTTGCAGTATATCCGCTGTCTCCCGTTTGCGGCGTGTAATATCCGCCGAGAGTCTGGCGTATCTGACCGGTAAGCATCTTCACATATTTTGGATTAGCAAACAGATCCGCCGTAGGATACAGCTTATATCCGGCAAGCTTATCCGCAAGGTTTGCGAGGTTCTTCATCCAGACAAGGTTATACTGCGGTGCATTTTCACCGCCGTTTCCGTCACGGTCAACGTCATCTATAATCTTGTTGAGAACATCGCCGCCGGTTACATCGCCTTTATAATCACCTTCGTTATACGGCTCACCGTAATTGAACACCCAATCAAGCATTTCTTTGGTTTCCGGCATTCGGTTGATTACAATCGCGGCCTTGCCCACGGTCTCCTGTTCCGGTCCGAAGTTTGCATACATCTTTCCTTCGCGGGTTGCCTTATATTCTGCGAGAAGAATTCCTTCCTCGGCATTTTTCCGTATGGCACCGGGGCTGTCCTTGAGATTTACCGGAATAGGATTTCCCTGCTCGTCTCGCTTCCAGTTTCCCGTTTCACCGTCAATTTCATATCTCGCTCTTTTTTCGCTGAGATAATCAATAACGTATTGGTCGTTATACATCGGCAGGAAGGCGTCGGCACACTCCGTAAAGATTATCGTAAGCGTCGTTCCCCACACGCCGTCTGCTATTGTTCCACGGACATTGTCACTTCGGAAATACTTCCAATGGTACCAATCATAATCAGGGAACATATCTGCAATCTTATCAAGAAGAATTGCACCTGCACGGCCGTATTTCGCATCGCCCGTATACAGGAACGCATCGCGCAGTGCCGACATCGCATTTTTGATTATAGCCTGGCTCTGCGGCAGGCCGCCCGCTCCGAGCCACACGCCCTCGTGCAGATAATATGCAATGTACGTGTGCTGAACAGGGCCTTCCCTGCCGCCGGACGAATACCGTGCATAGCCATCGCCGTCATCGTCGTTATAATTCACGTGGTATCCCGGAAGTGCGGGGTCTGACACATACGGCTGACGGTATCCGAAGCCGTCATCTACTCCCCAGCCGCGCACGCCGAGCTTTTCGTCCATTTCCTCGTACAAGTCGTTATTGAGATATCCGCCCTCAACGCCGTATCCGTAGTATGCATACCATTCGGCATTTCTGGGATCATTCTTCATCCACTGCTCACTTCCGGCTTCCGGTGCGGACTTTGCCGGTGGAGTGTGGGTACACTCATTTCCGTTTTCTTCATCCTCGCAGACGAACAGCTCGTGATGGCGCTGCAGTGCCTGCTCATAACTCCAGCTTCCGCTTTCGGTTATTCCCAGTTCATAGAACGAGCCGAAATCATTGCTCGGGAAAACGCGCTTGCAGTCCGGGCACTGGATTTTCCACTTACGGGTGAGCGGGTTTACGGTCCAGCCGTAAATATTGACATTCGCGCCTATGTCGTAACCGCAGTAACGGCAACTGTACTTTCCGTCATCATACTTTGTTCCAACGTGATAATAACGCGGAAGCCCCTCCGGTACAATCATATCGTACATCACATCGAAGGCTGCAAGATACTCATCCGCTTTCTTGGTTGCAGATTTTACCAGACTGCGCGCCCAGCTGTATTTTTCTGCATTTTTCTTTGCATTTTCGCGTTGCTGTACCGTAAACAAGGACGGCGTTACTTTTGAATCCCACGTTATCTCAAGCGTTGCTGGTGCTATGTTGACCGAGCTTGCCCCAGGCTTATATTCCTCACTTATCTGCGCGGTAACAGTAACCCGACCGGAAGCCTTTCCGGTTATTCTTCCGTCTGATATCTCCGCAATGCTCTCATCCGAAAGCTTCCACGTTATGTATTCCTCCGGAACGGAAATTTCTTTTCCGCTTTCCATACGTGCCAGTGCATGAATCTGCTTTGAGCCATATATGTAAAGATTTTCAGGCACAGAAAGCGAAATTCCGAGAATATCTGATGTATCTCTTACATAGACCTCGGTATTCGCCGATTTTGTCACATCGCCGTAGGTTATATATGCACGTATTTCCGCTTTGCCCTCGGACACACCCATAATAGTTCCGTCCTCTGCTACCGTTGCAACAGCTTCATCGGAAGAATAAAACCTTGCGCTGTCCGGCACCGCCGTAAGCTCTTCGCCGTTGCAGTTGAACATCTTCACATTCAGACGGGTTGATGTATCAACATCTACCGTACCGTTTTCCGGAGCAACCTTTGCTTCTGCCATTGAAGCAACATCCGTGAAATGGATATAAGTCGGATAAACAACGTCTCCGCGGCTGTCCTTTATCACGCTTCCCGCTCTCGGAACAAGCTCCAGCACGACAAAGTATTCTCCGCTTGCAAGGCTTATGCCCTTCTTTACATCTATAATCTCACCCGGAACGCCGTTTGAAGCTGTGGTTTCATTATAGAAATCCATATAACCCACATAGTTTTCCGGAGTAAGCTTTGAGATAAGACTTAATTCATTTTCCTCCGTTGCCGGGAAAACATACATATCAAACTGTCCCGCACGGCTGCGGCAACGGTTTGAAAATGCCGTAACGTTATACTCTCCCGAGCCGGAAAGCCGAACCTTCAGTGCAAGGTACTTATCATCCTCAGCGGGATTGAAGTTAATCTGCGCCTGACCTGTTTCCATCTTGAGCGGCTGAGTTTTGTCGTTGCCTGCAATTTCGTGGAAAATCCAGTTCCGGTCAAGAGTATACGAAACTGCGCTGTCGAGAGTTTCAAAGCCGTCTCCGATATGCCCGCCCTTTGTAAAGTTGATTTCGAGATTCTTTATCAAGGCATTGTCAACAACCGAAACTTCAACCTCTTCGCTTTCGCACAGCTTACCACGGAACGTAATATTAAGCTTTATTACTGCCGTTCCGGCGGTTACGCCACGAAGAATGCCCTCTCTGTCAAACGCAACCGCACCGCCGCCATCATCAACAATTATGTATTCCGGTTTCCCGTCATATACCCTGACAACCGTGCGGTTATTAAGCTCAACGGCGGGCGTGAACGAAATTTTGCTTCCAGCCGACACGGTGGTTTCTCCGTAAAGCAATGCCTTTTTGCCGGGATTTATTCCGTAGGCGTTATCAACGGTGAAGGTTATTTTTCTTTCCGCGGTATACCCTTTATATGTCACGCGGACAGTCATATCGGCTGTTGTTGCCGCCAAAGCGCTGTCTGCGGTCGTTACGGTCATTTTTTCCGCGTCAACGGAAAGGATATCTTCATTTACCTCATATTCAACAAGCGCATCTTCTATCGGTATTTCAGCTCCGTTTGAAAGGTATGCAGATACCTCAAAGCCGGTAGTTTCGCCACAGCCGAGCTTTACCTCATCGGCTTGTGCCTTCACGGAGCTTATGTATGATTCGCCGTCAAAGGTTATGCTGTTAAATGCAACATCAAAACCTGTGCTTGCTTCGTTTTTGCCGTCCGCTATCGCAACAAGCAGATACTTTCCTTCCGCATCAAAAACAGCATCATCTGCAGAAATCTCCTTTTCTGTTGCGGAACGGTTATATAAATCTGCTGTAAACAGCTTATATGCGCCATAAATATACCCCATTGGATTTATCTCCGCAGCGGCGGTATACGGAATTGCATAGAAAGTCATTTTACCTGATGTTTTGCTGACATTTGCATCGAGAGTTACCTGATATCTGCCCTCTGCCGGGATATCCATACAAAAAATGCTGTATGCTCCGTCTTTTGCCTCCGGCATATTTCCGTCCGGTAAATACCTGTATGTTTTTCCTGAAAGCGGCTCAAGCGATTCTGATACCGTTACATCAAAGCTTTCACTTTTATATGTTTTTCCGCGAAAATCCGCTTTAATTCTTACACTTGCCGTTCCTTGCCTGTTTCCGGCAACAAGGATATCACCGTTGGCTGTTACATATTCCGCTCCGTCCTCTATGACATAGCTTACATCTGCGCCCGCGGGAACAAATTCTTCCCCGTTACCGAGCGTGATGCACGGAACAAGCCTGAAGGGCTTTCCCGTAAATGCCGTACTGCTGCCGCGGGCAGAAAGCGCCGCAACACCGTAATCATCAGAAACGGCTATCTCATCGCGGTCGGTAATAACGCGCCCGTCATGGATTACGGTTGTTTCAAGAACTGCCGTACCGTTACCAGTTGCCGTAAGCGTTTTTCCGTCCTTTTCAATCCTTATAACGTCTTTTCCTTCAACAATTTCATAATTGACAAAGGCAAGTGCCGACATATCCGGAATAATTTCGCCCGTGTTCTTCTTTCCCGTTGTCGAAACAAGCTCTGTCGTTTCGCCCTTTCCAAGCTGTGTGTATGTAAGGGAAGTATCAACACTTGCGGTATATGTTCCGTCTAAGGTTATTCCCTTGATGGCGATAAACTCGGTGGAGCTTAACACGACCGTTCCCGCACTGTTGAGAGGAGGCTGTTCACCATCGTCTGCAACACCCGCACCCACAGAACGGAAAACAAGAAGATACTCCGCTTTACCGGTTTCGGAAAGCTCCACGCTTCCGAATTCGATCACATCTGCGGCACTGCCGTAAAAATCGGCCTCGCCGACCTTTGTAACGCCGTCGCCCATTGCAGTAAGCGCATTGGTCACATCTCCGTTTGTGGTATAACGCTGTGCATCAAGAACATACAACGCCCACACGCAGCCCTTGCGGTTTTCCGCAGGCTTTGTCACCGATATTTTATATGTTCCGGCTTCAACTCCGCATACTTTAAAAGCCACCCAGTCACCAAAGGTTTTATCTCCGTCAAAATACGTTCCGTTGTTATCTGTGCTTTCCGCCGAAACGGCATTTAATGTTTCCCCGAAATATGCCCAGTTGCGTTCATATGTTCCGGCGGCATTTGCGCCATAAGCGGTAAGGCTTCTCGGGTTAACCTTGTTTGTTGAGCCTTCTGTATAGTCAAAATCAATTCCCGGCTTTTCGTTTGTGATAACCGGCTTTGCAAGAAAGCTCAGGTCGTATTTTTCACCCGACCATACGGCAGAATTTTCCGTTACGGTTATCGTTGCCGTATTTGATGTTTTTTTACCGCCAAGACCTGATTTCAGATGTCCTGTAATCCTGAATTTTGCAGTTCCTGCCTTTACTGCATACAGACTTCCGTCTGCTGCCGCAATAACTGCACCGTCATTTTCCACAAGCTCTATGCTGTCAACTATTTTTTCATCGGCACACTCTGTTTCCGAAGTGGATATCCACGAAACGGACGGCTCTATCTTCTGCCCTGTAACAGCAGAGATATCAGCTGCTTCTATTTTATCAAGAACTTCAATAAGCTCAAATGTAAACGACTTGAAAGCGACAAAGCAATAAGAGCTTCCGGACGGAGTTTCTTCTCCCTCGTCAACCGTGCCTTTTCTCTCTGCGCGGACAAGAAGAATGTGCTCACTCTGCTTATTACCCGAAAGCGTTGCCGTCCCGAAAGATATATTTGCCGCGTTGCTTGCATAAGTATCGACCTCGCCCACTTTTGTAATTCCCTCTGCAGACGGATTATCAAGAGCTGCTGTTATTGCCGATGCATCCTGATATTTTCCGGCATCAAGGATATATACACCATACACGCATCCTTTTTTCTGAACGTCATATCTGCCCATAGTTATGTTGTATGTACCTTTTGGAAGACCTTTTATCTTAAATGCAACCCACGAGCCCATGCTTCCGCCGTCATAATACGTTCCGTAAGTGTTGTGCATTTCAACATAGCTTCCGAGCGTTTCCGTGAAGTACTTCCAGTCACGCGAATATGACGGATATTTTGTTGATTTTCCTTCTTCAAAATACTCCGTGATATCTTTAGGATCAAGCACTGTTTTCTCTGCAACGCCTGTTTCGCAGCGGTTTATCATCCGCGGCGTGAAATCAAACGTTACTGTGTTTGACTCAGCCGCAAAAATCACCGTTTGCGGAAGCAAGCTGCATATCATTACAATTGCCAGCACAAGTGATGAAAGCCTGTAAAGTTTTTTCCCTCTCATACGCAATCTCCTCAACAAATCAAAATATCAAGCTTGTGTTTTCATTATAGCATAGCAAGATTTCTTTTTCTCAACTAATCGAACTTTTGTCCGTCTAAAAAACATCCGATAATAAGAATACGGCAGGTCAGAGCCTCCTGAGCCCCGCACCTGCCGTACTGTCAATTAATCAATTCTGAAGCTTGTAAGGTTCATTCCTCTGTCGGAGCTAAAAGACTTTGTTCCCGAGAACAGACTTAAAATTCCGCTTGCGCCCGATGTTGTTATAACATCTTTCTTTTCAAGCTTTATAATCTCCATTTTCGGAGCTGTGTAATTTTTCATCATTCTTTTCCTCCTCACTTCTTAAGCGTTACCTGATAGGTTGAACCTTCGATTTTTGTATCTCCTTTTATTGCAAACGGCTTGAATTGTACCGTCTGTCCAGTGAAGGAGCCTATGTTTTTTGATACAACGTAAACAAAACCACTGTCAAGTCCGAATTTTCCGGAATCATATGTCAAAGTCGTCGCCGTTGTAGGATTTTTGCTTTCATCTCCCTGAATACCACTTGTGTTAATTGCTTCATATGCTTCAGTGGTTTCAAGGTTTTCCCACGTCACACCGCCATCTGTTGAAAGGTCAAAACCAACCTTTGCGTAATTAAGTGAATCTATCGCAGAAATAAGATACAAGATCCTTATCCACTCGTTTGTTTCTTCAATAAACGCTGCATAATCACCAAATGTGCCTTTTTTCTTTGCTTCAGTTGTCTTCGTGAAAGAAAGCGCGCGGATTGACAAACGTCTGCCGTTGGTGTTTCCCGATGTTTCTGTTCCTTCCAAAACGCCCTGTCCTTCGTAACGAATGACAACAATATGTTCATCTTCTGCTGTTCCGCTAAAAGTTACATTTCCAAGTTCTGCTACTGCACTGCCCGAAGCATAGGGGGCATAATCAGGATCCGTTGTTGTTCTGTATGCTGTGTCATATAAAACTCCTGCAGTTCCGGCTCTTCCGTAAAAATCAGCTTCACCAATTTTTCGAACACCATCATTTCCACTCGGATTCTCCATAAGCGCCGTTATTTCTGCAATGGTTTTATTTCCATATACAGCATTATCAAGAACATACAATCCGACAATTCCGCCATCTAAAGGCAACGCATCAAGCTTCACATTATAAATCCCTTCTTCAAATCCCTTTACCTTTATTGCAAAATAATGTTTATTCGTTGCTCTTGCATACTGGATTTGCATACCATTTGTCGCATCTATACTCGCGGTTGAGCTTGTGTTGTACGCAAATAATTTCCAGTTGCGGTAATAATTTGGAGCGTATTCCGATTCACCCACTTTAAGATAATCATATAACGGATTCTGAGTTTCTCCATCCGGAGCACTAATATTTACAGAAGAATCTTCTTTGCCTGTAAGTTCTGATTTATTGATAAGTTTCGGATTGAATACAAACGTCGTTGTCTCCCCGATCTCCGCTGCGGATGCAAGGCTCATTGCGGGAAGAACTGCTATTGCAAGTGCAACTGCAATTACCAGAGAAACTGCTTTTTTTAATACTTTATTCATTTCTTTTCCTCCTCAAATTCAAACAAATGATATAGCCTGTGATGAATTTCAGCCATCATAAAGTGATATCATTTTGCTTTCCTTATTTATTATTTGATTATATCACACCGATTTTTACCATTCTCAAACAATCGGTCTTTTTTATTAAAATTCTATTAAGTAAAGTTGTGAGCATCCCTGTTTTTCGCAATCCGATGCAAAGAGGATTTTTTTATCCGTCCAGCCCCAAGTCGGATGGCAATGTGTGTTCTGATACAGCCACGATGTGTTATGCTCGCAAAGCACTTCAAACGAGGGCTTATCCTTTGAAATATCTATAAGCAGCAAATCGCTTACCGCATCCGCAACAAGCAGAGTGTTATCTGAATTTGCGTGGTAATGATTGCAGTAATACGGAAGCTCAAGCGAGCGGATAACCTTTCCACTCTTATCTGCAAAGCCGACCGTGGGTATTGCATTCTTTCCGTCTTCTTCAAAAACGGTTGCCTGGGTTTTATCAACGGTTATTGTTCCGTCGTGCCCGGGGCCTCGGTTATCAAAGAACACAAGGCCATCACGCGTCCAGAATTCATGTCCCACGCTGTCATCCTCTCCCTGACGGAACACGGGATAAACATCGCGCGTTATTGTGTTCACCATCCAGATCCTCTGCTGCCCGCGATTCCACGGACCTTCGTGGCAATATGTAAGATACTCGCTCGTATCGGGCGCAAACTGAATATGTCCCGCCCAGTGGGTATCGCGCACAATCGTCTGCGCTTCTCCGCTCTCCATATCAATCATTATAATATGTCCGCGCTTTATCGCGTAAAACCGTTCGACAAAGCCGTCATAATTTGCGTTTGAAATTTCCCGTTCAAACACGGGATTTTCGCTTACTGATATTGCGGTATATTTCCCGTCGTGACTTACGGACATTGCGGTAATCTCGAAGCCCTCCGGTGTTTTATACATTCTTGTAAAGTTCCCGCCCGCGCGGTCGAGACGGTACAAATCGCCATCCGCCACAAAGATAATCACCTTGCCGTCAAGCGTTTTTGCCGTTCCGCAATAACGAATATAGTTAAAATGCGGTGCAAAATCCGTAAGCTGTGTCCGCACACCTGTTTTTAAATCCATAGCGAAAAGGTTTACGGATGCGCCCTTTTCGTTAAACGGTATATCGGAATGGTGATATATAATTTCGCTATCATCCGCGGAGAAAGAATTCTCGGTAAAATAAAAATGATAGTTCTCACCGCTTGATGTAAGCTTTTTTATTTTTCTTCCCGATTTTCTGTCCGTATATGTTTCCATCTCGGACGGAAACTGCTTTCCTATATTCGACATTTTTCCACACCCCGAAAATTATTTCAAAAAGTCTTCCCTGTACGGATTGAAGGTGTCAAGCAGAATGCCTTTTCTAAGGCATATGCATCCGTGCTCTATATTCGGAATTTTATAGAGCGTATCGCCCTTCTTTACTATTTTCTTTTCATTGCCGACGGTAAACTCAAACTCACCCTCAAGAACATATGTAAGCTGAGAATGAGGATGCGAATGCATCTTCCCCACACTTCCCTCTTCAAAATGAACTTCGACCTGCATAAGGCTGTCACCGTATGCAAGAATTTTTCTTTTCACCCCGCCGCCCTGATCCTCAAATGTACAATTCCCGGAAAAGGTGAACGGGGCGTTTGCCCTGTCTGCCATAGCTGCACGCTCCTTTACATATTCTTACAAAAATATTATATCATCTTAAAATACATCTTTCTGCAACAATCGGTCTTTTTTAAAACACAGACCGATTGTTTGAGATTTCAGCGTTGTGGCATGATATACTGTATTATGGATTTAAATAACTTTTACAAAGGATGGCTGATATCCATGAAAAACCTTTCAACAAAAGAATACCGCAAACGGATAGAAAATATAAACAGTGCCGAGCTCGATAACAAAAAATATTTCCGACGCCACCGCATCCGCGACTATATGCCCGGTCAGGCTACATACAATCTCGGTGATTATCCTGCGCGCTTCTCCATTTCCCCCACGGAATACGATTATAATATGCTCAAAGATCTCGCCGAAAACGGCGTTGAGCTTATCCAGATTCACGAGGAATGGAACGACAGCATCCGTCACCTCGGCGCAGACAAATTCACCTCCCACGATCCGGCGGGACTTCGTAAGTTCGTTGACCTCTGCCACAGCTTCGGGATAAAGATTATCCCTTATGTGTCAACGGGGTATTTTTCAGTCCGCGATCCCGATTTTACGGAAGCGTTCACAAGAGGCGCTTACGACCTTGCCGGAGACCATTTCCACTATAGAAAATGCCATGCAGGAAGCGCCGAATGGAGAAGATATGTTCTACCGCGCACGTTTGATATTTTAGACGAGTACGGCTTTGACGGCATCTATAACGACTGGGGCTATGACGGTATGGATATAGCACAGCAGGCAGCACTGAAAAAAGGTCTTGACATCGATAAAATAACCGTTCTTGATATGCCGTATGATCCGGAAATTGAGGATATGCTGAGCACCGTATACTCCGAAGTCAAACGCCGTGGCGGAGTGTATAAGCTCCACGCCGACAGAAACAACACTGCTCCCTGCAAGGATAAAGTGTATGATTATCTGTGGATAGGTGAAGGCACCTCAGACAGCGGAAACTTCGGCGTAGGCAAATCATATGAGCAATACATAGTTCCGTGTCAGCACGCAGAATTTTCAGATGAATCAAACCCTGATTATTACTACGCCAAGGTTATCCCCTTTATGCAATTCCCGCTTCTTAAGCGCGGCAGACCTCTTCTCGGGCGAGGACTTGAAGAAGATATCAGCTACACGGTTGACAGCGTTGACCATCAACACAAGCTCCGCATAAGAGATTATATGAAAGCTCATCCGGACGGCCCGTATATCTACAGCCTCTGGTCGGCTATTCCCGATGACGTTGAGGAATATTCACGCTGGTGCCGCTATCTTGTTCTGTACAAGCCAATGGTTACGCAAAACAGCGTTGCATACATCGAGCTTCGGGAGTGTGGCGATATTTTCTCGCCTCTTCCCGAAAACGTTTATGCCTCAATGTTTGTAAACGAAGAAAAATATCTTGTAATATCCAACTTATCCGGCAAGGACTACACGTTAGACCTTCGTGATATATGGCGTGACCGTGTATCCGGAAGAGAGGGGAAATCCTTTGCGATAGGTCAAAAGCAAATTTTGTTCCTTATAAAAAAATAGTTTCTCAAACTGTAGAAAAACAGAGATAGGGCAAATTCAGTCTCCATATCTCTGTTTTCTTTTTATCTTGTCTTTTTCTTTAAAAAAGCATATTCCCGGGGTGTCATTCCCGTTTCTTTCTTAAACACTCTGCCAAAATACGTCTGGCTTGCAAAGCCGCATTCTTCCCCTATCCGCGCGATATTGAACTTGCCTTCTTTGAGAAGCTTTTTCGCCATCCGTATACGCAGCATATTTATATAGTCAATCAAGGTTTTTCCCACAGCCTGCTTGAAAATGTAGTTAAACGGAGTTTTCGACATAAGGGCAATGTTATAAATATCATCACACAAGAGCTTTTCCGTGTAGTTATCGTTTACGTAATCTATGGCTCTTTTCAGGGCAATACGGTAATCCGAAAAGCATTTCTTTTCAAACTCCGGCATACCGGAAGTGTATACATCTGCAACATGCGCAAGAATCTGAACTATTTTCGCCCTTATATACACAGGCGCAAGCTCAGAACCGGAATTGTATTCATCCAGAAGCTCCACAAACATCTTTTCAATCTTCTTCGCCTCGTCTCCCTCAAAATGGAGAAACGGTTCTGCGCTTTTGCTGTTATAAACAAGAGGGCGCAGACAGGTCATATTAAACACCTTGTTCTTCTCAAAACCGCCGGGAAACAAATCTAGAAAGTTGTCTGCCATATCGACGAAAATCCACTCTACATCCGTAGAGTTGCGTGTATCCATCCGATGATTGACATATGAAGGGATAAGAAACAAGTCGCCCTTGCGCTGAATGAACTCACGCCCGTCTATGAGGTGCACAAAGCTCCCGCTCACGATGTACCACAGCTGGTAATAATCATGATAATGATGTCCTGCAAGCTTTCTGTGCGTACCTCTGTAGACTTCAAAATTCATTTCGTTATTTGCAAATTCGCGGTAGATATTCTCAAATCCCAAATCGTTCTGCATAACCTTTTCTCCCATAAGCACTGAACCTATCCATGTGTTGCTTTTATTGCCGTTGTACTGCATATTATTATAACATATCGGTCTGATAAGTGTCAAACAATTAGGCTTTTTATTCATCTGCAAGTCAAACAATTGAGCTTTTTCTTGTATACAACGTCAATTTGTGGTATACTGTTTTTATCATCGGTGAAAGGAAGTTTTTTATTATGCGCGATTATGCAAAAGAGCTTAGTGAACGAGTTTCTTATATAAAAAACCTTATAGAAGAAAGCCATGCCTCCGGAATTGTTTTCGGAAACTCCGGCGGAAAGGACTGTGCGCTTGTCGGAATTCTCTGCAAAAAGGCGTGCGACAACACAGTCTGCATCCAGATGCCCTGCCACTCAAAGCAGAATTTCGGCTCGGATATGGATGATGCACTTGCCGTTGCAAAGAAATTCGGCATTGAGAACCGTACATTTGATTTAACCCCCGTTCGCGCGGCTATGCTTGAAATGATGGGCGATGAGGTTGAGCTTAACAGCAACGCTCTTGTCAATCTTCCCCCGCGGCTCCGTATGACAACGCTTTACACCGTTGCGGCGGCAGAAAACCGCCTTGTTGCGGGAACGGGCAACCGCAGCGAGCGTTATATGGGATATTTCACAAAGCACGGAGACGGCGCGTGCGACTTTAACCCAATCTCCGACCTCACCGTCGGGGAGGTTTATGAGTTTCTGCGCTTTTTAGATGCACCGGAGTCCGTTATCACGAAGGCTCCGTCGGCAGGTCTCTATGAGGGGCAGACCGACGAAAAGGATATGGGCGTAACGTATGCCGAAATTGATGAGTACATTTTAAACGGCACCGGAAAGCCGGAAAGCATCGAAATCATCAACCGTTATCATTCAAGAAGTGCACATAAGCGCCGCGCGACGAATATGTTCCGCGAAATCAATGAATAATATGAAAAAGATACTTACGCTTTTTGCCGCACTCTGCTTCTGTGTTTCGTTTGTTTTTATCTTTTGTCTTGTCGGATACAGCTTTACCGGATTTCTGATTTTCATTCTCGGTGCATTTCTTATCTACCTTGCGCTCAGCATCGGCATAAAGCGGCGCTCTCTTATTATTCTGCGCCGGGTTATTGTCGTTCTCGCCGTGCTTGGAATCGGTTTTACCGCGGTGATGACGGGTATCGTTGTCCGGGAGGCAAGCGGTGATGCACCGTCAGCGTGTGATTATATAATCGTTCTCGGTGCGGGACTTGACAAAGAAACGCCGTCGCTCACTCTCGTTGACAGGCTTAACCGCACAATTGAATATATGAATGAATATCCCGCGAGCATCGCAATAGTAAGCGGTTCTCAGGGCAGCGGAGAAACGATTACCGAGGCTCTTGCTATGGAGCGGTATCTTATTTCTCGCGGAATTCCGAAAGACCGCATTATAAAAGAAGAAAAAGCGACCGACACAAACGAAAACCTGATTTACTCCCGCGAGATAATCGACTCACGGGGCGGCGGAAGCACGGCGATAGTATCAAGTGATTATCATATTTTCCGCACACGACTTCTTGCAAAAAAGCAAGGTCTTTCTGCGGTAATGCTCTCCGCGAAATCATCTCTTCCCGTGCTTCGCATAAACTACGCCGTCCGCGAAGGCTTTGCACTCGTCAAAGCAAAGCTTCTCGGCAATATTTAGGAGGAAAAGCTTGTGAACATTCACAAATCCATAGAAAGCCTTATCGGAAACACGCCGATATTAGAGCTTAGAAATTATATATCCGAAAGAAAAATCCCCGCAACCGTTGCAGCAAAGCTTGAATATCTCAACCCCACCGGCAGCGTTAAAGACCGCGCGGCACTCGGGATGATCCTCGATGCGGAGAAGCGCGGTTTGCTTAAGTCCGGCTCGGTTATCATTGAGCCGACAAGCGGCAACACCGGCATCGGGCTTGCCGCAATCGGTGCCGCCCGCGAATACCGCGTTATCCTCACAATGCCCGACACAATGAGCGCAGAACGGAGAACTCTTCTCTCCGCTTACGGAGCAGAGCTTGTTCTCACACCGGGAAGCGAGGGTATGGATGGCGCAATACGCCGTGCCCACGAGCTTTCAGCGGAAATCCCCGGAAGCTTTATCCCGAACCAGTTTGAAAACCTTGCAAATCCCGCAATTCACGAAGAAACAACGGCGCGTGAGATATGGGAGGATACAGACGGGCGCGTGGATGCCGTGGTCTGCGGAGTCGGCTCAGGCGGAACAGTTTCCGGAATCGGCAGAGCGCTCAAAAAACTGAATCCGAATATCAGAATCATCGCCGTTGAGCCGGATGCCTCTCCTGTTCTCTCAGGCGGAGCTCCGGGCGCGCACAAGCTTCAGGGTATCGGTGCTGGGTTTGTTCCGAAAGCTCTTGACACCGGGGCTTACGATGAAGTTATAACCGTTTCCGCCGACGATGCTTACGCTTCCGCGCGCGACATCTGCCGCACTGACGGAATATTTTGCGGAATAACCTCCGGTGCCGCGATTTTCGCCGCCGAAGCCTTCGCGCGCCGTCCGGAAAACGCAGGAAAGCTTATCGTTGCCATCGCGCCCGACTCCGGCTCACGCTATCTCTCGACGCCGGAACTTTTTGCTGAATAATTCCGCCATACATTACGATATTGGGATTTCTCGCATACGCCATCGCAATTTTTACTTTCCCGCGTCATCCTGAGGCGAACTCAAAGGATCTTAACGTGCGTCAACGCAGAAAAGTGAGATTCTTCACTTCGTCCAGTATGACGCGTTTTTTTACTTTGGCAACCTCTGGAGTTTTACCTGAAAGCTCAGGTGAAAGCAAGTGAAATTACTGTCGATATTACACTGTAATGTTTGTGAAAAATTTAATTTTGCTTTATCTTCCTCATATTTTGTGATATGATATATTTGTGGGAATTTTAATTTTTCGGGAAAGGAAGTTTGATATATGCGAAAGACAAAAATTGTTTGTACCATCGGTCCGGCAAGCGCAGCCGATACCACATTTGAAGCGATGTGCCGCGCAGGACTTAACGTTGCGCGACTTAACTTTTCTCACGGCACTCACGCCGAGCACAAAGAAAAGCTTGATATGATAAAGCGGGTCCGCGAAAAGCTTAATCTGCCGATTGCCATTATGCTTGACACAAAAGGACCTGAATACAGAATAAAAACCTTTAAAGACGGTAAAGTCACGGTAGCTGCCGGTGATAAATTCACCTTCACCACGGAAGACGTGGAAGGCGACAACACGCGCGTTTCCGTAAACTACAGCGGTCTTGCAAGCGATTTAGCAGTCGGCGACCGCGTGCTCGTAAACAACGGTCTTGTCATTTTCCGTGTTGCTGAGATAAGCGGTCACGATGTTATTTGCGAGGTTATCGCAGGCGGCGAGCTTTCAAACCGCAAGAGCATGAGCTTTCCGAACAAGGTTCTCAAAAAGGAATACTTAAGCGAGCAGGATAAAGAAGACCTCCTCTTCGGCATTGAGAACGGCGTTGATTTCGTTGCGGCATCATTTGTTTCCTCAAAGCAGGATGTACTTGACCTGAAGGGCTTTCTTGCCGAAAACGGCGGAGAAAGCATTGAGGTTATCGCAAAAATCGAAAACCGCTCCGGCGTTGACAATATTGAAGAAATCTGCGAGGTTTGTGAAGGTATTATGGTTGCCCGCGGCGACCTCGGCGTTGAGGTTCCGTTTGCGGAGCTTCCGGCAATACAGAAATATCTCATCACAAAATGCCGCTTGCTCGGCAAGCGCGTTATTACAGCAACGGAAATGCTTGAATCCATGATTCATAATCCCCGCCCAACCCGTGCCGAGATTTCCGATGTTGCAAACGCAGTTTATGACGGGACAAGCGCCGTTATGCTCTCGGGCGAAACTGCGGCGGGCAAATATCCGGTTGAGACCATAACCGCAATGGAAGAGATTGTCGAGGAGACAGAGAAGAACATCAACTATGAAAAGCGCTTCCGCACAAGCTCCTTCAAGATAAAGAACAAGGTTGATGCTATTTCCCACGCCACCTGCGGCATGGCTATTGACATTGATGCGAAAGCCATTGTTGTAAGCTCAATGTCCGGTATGACCGTTCGCATGGTATCGCGCTTTCGCGCCCCTACCGATATCATAGGTATGGCGACAAACAAGGCTGTCTGGTACAAGCTTGCTCTTTCCTGGGGCGTTCTTCCCGTGCTGAGCGAGCAGTTTAACTCATCAGACGTTTTGTTCTACCACGCGACGCGCGCGGCGAAAGACAACCTACCGCTTAAGAAAGGGGATCTTGTCGTTCTTACCGGAGGCATCATCAACGGAAAATCCGGCAACACAAACACAATCAAAGTCGAAGAAATTTAATTTACTGCCCGCCCCTTTCGGGGCGGGTAGTTGATATATATACGGTTTTACTGCCCGCCCCTTTCGGGGCGGGTAGTTGCAGTATAGGCATAGTTTAACCACCACCCCGCCGGGGTGGTGGTTGACTGTCTTTTATTATATACCGAACAGCTTTTCGGCGTTTCTTCCGAGGATATCGAGCTTTTTCTCATCATCAATATCCGCCATGGCAATTCTGCCGAGTGTGAAATTCGGTGAATAGAAGCCCCCGTCCGTGCCAAACAGGATTTTCTTTGTATCCACATATTTGCAGAGAAGCTCAATGCTTCCTTCTGACGCACCGGCAAGCGCCGTATCTATGTACAGATTATCAAGAGAATTTACCACATCACCGATTTTCTCAACACTGTCAATCCCCACCTCGCTGTGAGCCGCAATAAAGGTCGTGTCCGGATACTGCTTTGCAGCAGCGGCAAGAGAAAGAAGCGGATCCGCGCCATAGGTGTGATGCAAAATCGGAAGATTGTTCTCTGCGGCGTATTTATACGCCGGTTCATACTTATATGAAGAGAATGGCGTTTTATTGATGCTTATGTGAAACTTAATCCCCTTGAATCCGGGGTTGTTTTTATACTTTTCAAGCTCCGGTATCATCTCGTCACCATACACAGGATTTAAGCAGATGTATCCGTAAATCCTGCCCGGATGCTTTTCTATCCCCTCTGCGAGATACGCATTGCCACGTACAAAGTCAGACTTGAACGCAACATTAGCCGAAAGGAAGGTACACTCAACACCAAGATTATCAAGAAGCTCAACAATTACATCGTGCGACGCTTCACGCGGGATATAAAAATCGCTGTACGGACCGCAGTGGCCGTGTGTATCTATAATGCGCACTCCTTCAATCGGAAGACCGTATTTTACATTTTCCCAGACCTTCATCATCAGAACGTCACCTCACTTAACAGTCTTTTTATATTACCGGAACCGATAAGAGCCTTATCCTCATCGCTTATTCTTGCATATGTAAGAAGCGCAACAGACGATGCACCGGAAACATTCGGCATTCCGCTCCCGAAAACAAGTCTCTTTGCTCCAAACCGTTCCACCGTATCCTCAATTCCCTCAAATCCGCGGTAGAGTGAGGTTGAGATATACAAATTCGGGAACATAGAAAGAAGCGAATAAACATCACGCATTACAGTATAGCCGACACCCGTAAGGATTACGCGAAGCTCCTTATGCGCTTTTAAGATATTATGTACCGCGTTAAAATCCCCGACGCGTGAAAGCGGCAGAAGAAGCGGGATTTTATGTTCAGAAAGCATATTAAACAGCTCACCGCACGACCATTCCGCAACCGTCCAGTTACCGCCGGGCAAGCTTATCATCTTTACACCGTTTTCTGTCATGAGCCGTGCAAGCTCCGCAGGTGCGGGAAACTCACCGGTATGATGCGGAATGGCATACCACACGGGAAACAGCCGCGCATCATTCTTTATAACCTCGCAAAGTTCAAGATTTCCCATACGTGCATTTCCGGTGCTTGCATATTCATAACGCATCAGCGCAGAATCAATACCGTATCTGTCAAATTTTGAAAGCATCTCTTCTTTCGTTACCGGCGTGGTCTCACGCTTGTAGCCGCCGATGCCGAAGGAAGCTTCACAGTCAAAAAGCTCAATTTTTTTCATACCATCATCTCCTGAATTATATTACTTAAATAATGATACACCAATTAATCGAATAAATCAACTCAATTTTATATAAAACAGCGGACATCATTGTGCATTTATTATGAAGATCACTTTTTCAGAAATCATTACCATAGTTTTCTGACAACACACTTAAATCGGTGCAACCCAAACACTGCACCGATTTAAGTTATATCATTATTTTCGTACTTCTCACTTTACTGCATTATATGCAGCTTCATATACCGAAAGAAGCTCGTCGATCGGAAGCTCGGAAAGCTCTTTTTGGAAAGAATCCCACTCAGATACGTCACGCTGTCCTATTATAAACTTCTGCAGGTTTTCCGTCACAAACGTTTCAAGAGATGTATTATAATCGGAAATAAGCTTTGATTCCTCTCCCGAGAACTGAAGATACAGAGTCGGATCAAGATGCGGATAGATATTTCCAATGATAAAATCGGTTGTAGACGCCTGCTCCTCGGATATAGATGCATCAATGCACTCAGGATCAATTCTCATATACGTTCCGTGTGTCTTAAATCCGTAAAGACTCTGCGCAGTTTCCGTTTCGTTTCCAACAATATATTTTCTTTCTCCGTTTATAACCTCATAGGTCTCTCCCTCTTTACCCCACGAAAGAAGCTCGCATCCCTCGTCAGAGTAGAGCCAGTTTATAAATCTCATAGAGTTTGCAATTCTCGCCTCATCGCCCGTGTTGCATACAACGTATGTGGCCGGATCCTGATTGTATTTATTGTTCATATTTATGCCAATACCGTTTTCCGACCGCGGAGGAGTCATTGCTGTCAAATTAAACTCCGGCATATTGGCACGGGCAATGTTATTGAAGAAATCAATTCGCACCTGATATTCCGGCATAATGAATCCGCGGTTTGTAGAAACAAGTTCCTGCCACGACGCGGCATTGATCGTAAAGAAATCTGCCGGAATAAGCTTTTCTGCAACCATTTTTCTGAAAAATTCCACTATTTCCAGCATAACTTTTTCTCTTGCACCATAGTTCCATTTTTCATTTTCAAAATCGTAATATGCATTATAGTGGAAATTCGGTTTCCAGGTTGATCCCATCACATTCATATTTGTCAGTCCCTGACGTACACAGAACGGATATGACTCAGGATACAACTCCTTTAGTTTTTTTGATACAGTATAGAGCTCATCTGTAGTCTCCGGAGCTTTCATCCCATGCTTGTCAAAGATATCCTTCCGGTAAAGCCATGTACGGAGATTGGTGTATCTCTCCATTCCGTAAACCGGTGTGGCGTATGTTTTTCCGTCTGCACCTTTACGGATGTCGCGCATCCATTGATCTTTTTCCGGAAGACCTTCCCAGAAAGCTTTGTAGTCCGGAAGAAATTCTTCATAATCATCAAGAGCAACAAATGCACCCTGTTCGCAATAGTCCGCGAATCCCTTCACTCTTCCGGCTCCGTAAATAATATCCGGTAGCTCGTCGGATGCCGCCATAATAAGCGGGAGCTTTGTTCCGAAATCCGATGCCGGAATTGCATTTATGTTAAGCGTCCCGCCTATTGCTTCACGGATATACTCCCATACTTTCCAGTCTTCCTTATAGGGCCACGAAGCATGGCTCGTTATAGTGAGATTGAGGACTGCATCATCCGGAATTTGTTTTCCCTCAGGAATATCAAACGAAACATCGCCGGAAGCATTATTAACAGTTCCGCAAGATGCAATCATCAGTAACATAACGATTACTAAAATCAAAGCTGTTGTTTTCTTCATTTTCGTCTCCATTCCGCCAAAAAAATCGGCTTTTGTTATTTTCGTAAAACATTTAAGACCACATAAAACACAAACTATCTCTTGATATAATTCTTAGTGTTGCATTTCAGACAGCACTATCACTTTTTTTAAACATCTTTATCGACTAATTTGTTTTCTTAGAATGATTGAATCTATGCCAACCGCCGAGAATTTCCGGATCTCCCTTGTCATCAGCAAGAAGCTCTTTGTAATTCTCAATAACCTTTACAAACGCTGCTACATACTGGTCAATGATTTCCGGACGAAAATGCTTAAACCATGGCGTATGAAAAACCTTCTTGTTTATATCCTTTGAAACCTCAAGATCCTTATCCATTTCACGCACATCCTTATTTGCAAATGCAAGACGAGTCGGCTTTCCTGCGTGATAAATGTCAACCATACCGTGAACCGGATGAGTGTGAAGCGGACGGTTTACTCCCGGGTGTATCATAACTCCCTCGGCGCACATAGCCTCGCAGAAGCGCGAGATCGAAAGACCTCCAAGTTCTTCTTTGTTATAGTGAATTACCGGCACATACCATCCCGCCATCGTTGAGCCGTCAGACTCGTCAACGTGAATAAGCTTTATACCCGGAAGATCTTTTATCTTCTCCTCAAAATACTTAATCGCTTTATTTATCTCAGCGCATCGTGCATCATAGTATTTGAGCTGAACTCTTCCCATCGCCGCGCTCACCTGATGCATTCTGTGCTTGTATCCGCCAAGAGGTAGCCCCACAAGAGGCTTTAAATATTCGGTTTCTATCCCACCTGCGATGTATCGCTC
>SVLF01000043.1 GCA_015068085.1 Oscillospiraceae bacterium | reverse complement strand
TTTTAATGAAATATCTCACTTTGTTCGATATGAAATAATTTACTTCGTAAATTGTGAAATAGAAAGCTTTCGCTTTCTGTGAAATGAAATTTGCATTTTCATATTGCGCAGCAATATTTCATACACGAAGTGTATTTCATAGCGAAGCTATTTCACTTGCCAAAGGCAAATTTCATTGAAAAAGCGACTTGTCGAAACAAGTCGCTTTTTCTGGTGGGCCTTCGGGGACTCGAACCCAGGACCATCCGGTTATGAGCCGGGAGCTCTAGCCAACTGAGCTAAAGGCCCAAACATTAAGCCTATATATTATACTAAAAAACAAACGCAATGTCAAGCACTTTTTTCGAAATTAATCACAGTTTTCAATCATAACACGCAAAAACTCGTTATATATCTTTTCTGCGTGACCGAAAAATCCTGCCGTAAACTTTTTTGCCTCAGCACGCGACGGTGCTGCCATTGAAAAAGAAAAAATCTCTCCCGTATCATCGGTAAGCGAACAAACGGCGCGGAATCTGTCCTCTCCATCCTCCTCTACCTTCACGTTGACAAAGCTTTTTCTTATAACCTCACGCTTCACCTCATCCGTCGCTTTCTCTGCCTTACGGAGAACATATCCCGGAACTGACGAGCGGATATGTTCTATATCGCGAAGCCCTTTTTGTGTTATTGAATACCTGTCAACTCCCGTATCGGAGTTGATTTCAACGTGACCGCTATTGACCATGCCGTCAAGATACTCTGCAAATTTAAAATAATCTATCGCGTCATCCACAAACGCACATCGCATAAGCTCATCAAACGTAACCGAAAGCTTTGCATATGCAAGCACATGAAGCGTGAGCGTTTTTATCTCAAGCTCATTTCTGACAAATCCGTATCCGGGCATTTTTTCTCACCTCTTGCCATTTATTATACACCCGAGGGTTTTCATTTTCAAGAGGAGGTGCAAAGATTTTTGCACCTCCCGGTATTCAGACCTCCATGATTATCGGAAGAATCATCGGTGTACGTTTTGTTTTCTGATACAGATAATCGGAAAGCTTGTTCTTCACATACGTCTTTATCGTTGTCCAGTCTGTCCGCTTACCCTTCATGCAGGTAATAAGCGTTTCCGCCGCAAACGCACGAAGTTCTTCCATCAGATCTTCTGCCTCGCGCACATATACAAATCCGCGGGTGACGATATCCGGTCCTGCAAGAATCTGCCCGGTCTCACGGCTGAGTGTCATAACAACTGTTATTATACCGTCCTCGGCAAGGTGCTTTCTGTCACGCAGTACAACCGCACCGACATCACCAACACCCGAGCCGTCAACAAATACCTTTCCTGACGGCACCGTTGCGCCGAGCTTTGCACCCTTTTCGGTGAATTCAACAACTCTGCCGATATCCGCAACAAAGATGTTCTTGGGTTTGACGCCCATACTCTCAGCAAGCGCCGCATGCGCTTTCAAATGGCGGTGCTCGCCGTGGATTGGGATCACGTATTTTGGCTTTGTAAGCGCAAGCATAAGCTTTATTTCTTCCCTGCAAGCATGGCCGGAAACGTGAACATCCGCAAGCTTTTCGTAAATAACCTCAGCACCCTTGCGATAAAGCTCGTTTATTACGTTACTTATAGCCTTCTCGTTGCCCGGGATCGGGCTTGCCGATATAATAACACGGTCATTCGGCATTATCTCAACCTTTTTATGTGCCGAAAACGCAATCCGGTAAAGGCCGGACATAGCCTCGCCCTGGCTTCCCGTTGTTATTATGCAGGTCTTGTTTTTCGGATGCTTGTTAATCGTGTTAAGGTCAACAAGAACATTATTCGGAATATCAAGATAACCGAGGTTCTTCGCAACCTCCATGATATTCTCCATGCTCCGTCCGCTTATTGCAACCTTTCTTCCGTATCTTGCCGCCGCATGGATAATCTGTTGCACGCGATGAACGTTGGATGCAAAGGTTGTTACAATAATGCGCTGGTTGCAATCTTTAAACAGTGATTCAAAAGTGTCACCGACTGTAGATTCCGAAAGCGTATATCCGGGCCGCTCAATATTAGTGGACTCACCCAGAAGAGCAAGCACTCCTCGCTTGCCAAGTGCGCCAAGACGTGCAAGATCCATCATCTCGCCCTGAATAGGCGTAATGTCAAGCTTGTAGTCACCCGTATGAATAACCGTGCCGAGCGGCGTTGTAATTGCAAGTGCAACCGCATCCGCAATTGAGTGGTTGACATTAATCATTTCAACAACGAAGCTTCCTATCTTTACTTTATCTCCCGGCGATGCAATTTTTATTTTCACCTTGGAAAGCAAGTTGTGCTCTTCAAGCTTTTTGTTGATTATTCCCGCAGTAAGCTTTGTTGCATATATCGGTGCGTTTATTTCTTTGAGTACATACGGAAGCGCACCGATATGGTCCTCGTGACCGTGGGTTATGAGTATTGCACGAACACGGTTCTTATGCTTTTTTAAATAAGTTATATCAGGAATAACAAGGTCTATTCCCAGCATATCATCGTCCGGGAACGCAACGCCGCAATCAACTATAATTATCTCGCCTGCGTACTCATAGACGTACATATTTTTGCCTATTTCATTTAATCCACCAAGAGCGAATACTTTTAATTTTTGTGCCATTAAGCTATCACTTCTCCATTCATATATAAAACTTCAATATACACCGAAATACTATGTAGAAGAGTGCAAAAACAAAACGTTTTTGCACAGCTTGATACCCGCGTCCCGACCGGAAGCCCCCGCTGATCGCCATACCCGACTACAGCGATGAAAGGAGGTGCCGGAAAAGGAAACCCGGACTGAAAAACGAAAAAACGTTCTTAAGTTTTCATATATAGTAATTCCGAAATAATGACTCATTCAAATGCCGTATGCGGCTGTTATTTAATATTGTAACATAAATTGGTAAAATTGTCCAGCGTTTATTTATGACTTGTTTTGTCGACAGCGCGCGCCTTTTCAATATAAAGATCGCAAAGCTCGGATGCAATTTCCTCATTTATGCTCTCCCCGGTCACCCGCAGCGCACTTTTTGACCGTGCCGGAGAAATGCTCACCCATCCGCCATCTGCGCAGACACGGAGCTCTCCCGTATTTTCTTTATGGGTACCGGATATTCCGTCGGCAAGATGCGAAAGAATCTCTCTTCTGTTCCCTGCCACCGTCACCTCACGTGAAACCAACGTAAACGAAGGAAGCTGCCTCATAAGACGGCGCACATCATCACCGGTCTGCAAGAGAAACGCACATAAGAAAACTGCACTTGACGCCGCATCAGTAAGAACATTCTGTGAAACAAAGATTTCTCGCGCTCCGCTGTCCCTCCCTATCCGCAGGATTCTTCCGTCAAACTCCGCAGCAATTTGCTCAAGCGCGCTCGGTGCAGACGTTGGCACAGCAAGCTCTTGTTCTCCGTTGGAAAAGTGAATCAAAGAAAGCAGCGCCATCGTGTGTCCGTCGTCATGCCACCGCTCATCCTCGTCCCTTATGCAAAGCTTTTCACCGTCATCCGATACAGAAAAGGCAACAACTCCGTGCTTAGGCGGAATAACCCTTGCCCCGGAGGCATCAAGTGCGTAGCGCAGCCCTTCGGCGGCGGCACTTTTTCCGAAAACCGAAACTGCAAATCCGTCAAGCACCCCTTTTCCGGATGCAGAAAGAGAAAATACCTCACGTACACCTGTTATACTTTTCGGCATAAGCGTGTCTGCCGCACCCACGCGCGGGAAAGATGCGCGATGCGCATAAAATTCTATTTTACGTTGAAGCTCGCGTTCAATCGGAAGCCCGTATTTATCAATCATCCGCACGCGAAATCTTCCACCGTCATTTTCAAAAAAGACACTGAGATTAAAAAGAAACGTCCTTGCAATATACGCCGCAGCGGCAAAAAATCCCGCATCCGTTTCCGTTATCTGTACACCCGAAGAACCTGCGCCCGCGATAAAAGCATTCGCCAGAAGCTTGCATACACTGTGGTCGGAATAGCTCACCGCCACACGCTCGGCTATCTCGCCGACAGTATAGCCAAGCTCCATCGCAAGCTCAGGCGTTATTTCGGACACCCCGCCGCTTATTGCGTTAAGCTCATTAAAGAGCAACGGATACGCCAGTGTGTCCGGAGACAAATCGGGTTTTCGATGAAAAATATCTGTTCTCATAAAGCAATTCTCCTCCTCTTCAAAGATTATACCCTGCAAAAACAGGTATTAACCGGAAAAAGAGAAAAAACTTACCGGAAACAACAGAATAGACTGAGCAATTTTTCAGCTCAGCCTATTCATATAACATTATCACAACTGTTTATATCTTACCAGGAACCTTTCCGGAGAATATCTCAATTGCATTGTTGTAAAAATCGCGCACGGTCAGCGGACGGCTCGTATAATCTTTTTCCCCAGGTGAGAGCTCATAAATCCATGCACCCTCATAACCAACCTCACAAATCTTTTTGTAAAGTGCCGTCCAGTCAATCTTTCCATATCCTGCAAGCCAATGGCGTTCGTTTTCAAAATCATAGTCGTTAATATGCATTGTTATAAGCTTGTCGCGTACCTTATCCAGAAACTCTTCGTGACTTCCGAGAAGAAGATGGTTTGTATCAAAGCATATGCGAAGCTTGTCGTTCTCACTTATAAGTTCCAGAAGCTCGTCGACGGTATTACCGAGACAACTCGGTATCATATTCTCAACAGCAATCTGTGCACCACGCGTATGTGCAAAATCGGCAAGGCGTGAAAGTGTGTCTTTTACATAGTTTTTCGACTCCTCGCGGCTCATCCCCGAAATTGGTTTTCCCGGATGTATGACAAACTTATCTACGCCGATATCTGCTGCACGTTCAATCATCATACACTGAAAATCAAATGCCCACTTGCGTGCTTGTTCAGTTTCCTGAGTAATCGCCCATTCACGCTGAAATGGAAGATGCGTTGTCCATATGTATATGCCATACCGCTCAGCGCGTTCGCGTACTTTTTTAAAATCAAGATTTGCCGGTTCTTTAACGCAACAAAGCTCAACCGCCGTCATTCCACCCTCGCTCATTGCGATGAAGCTCTGCTCGCTGAGATCCGTATCATAATATCTTATTCCAATCTTTCGCATATCAAAAACCTCCTGACCGGTGTGTCAAAGTTGCAGGGACTTCAAAAAAACAGCCGTCCCGTTTTCTTTATGACCTAAGCCTTCATTCTGTTACACGCATTTTCGCAGGCTTCGAGAAGCTCCTGCCATCCGTAGGTTGACCTCGTCATAAAATCGGCTGACATAAGACCTTCTGCCACTATTTCACAGTACCTATATATTCCGCAAGCTTATCCGGGAAATTTACCGTCATGCCGTCAGCACCGGCATTGCAGACTTTTTTCATAATCTCTTCATCGGCTACGCCCCATGCACGGACATTGAAACCTTCAGAATGCCACTTATGTACGTTCTCTTCATTCACTATATCTGCTATTGGACATATTTCACTGATATTTCGCTTCTTCATTTCTTCAAGAAGTTCATCCGTCACTTTCTCTGTGAGAAATCCAAGACGCAACTCCGGTGCATATTCGCTCATATCGCAAACCGATTCAAAATCAAATGAGGTTATAACAACCTTATCTTCAATCTTATATTTTCTTATGATATCCGCAACCTGTTTTGCTGTGCCTTTTTGCTTAAGCTCAATTGCAAATGTCAGGTCTCTGAAAGAAAACCGATCAAGGAAATCCTCAAATTTAACTATCTTATCGGAAAACCCATTTTTCGTTACAAAAAGCTTCTGCAGCTCTTCGTATGTCTTTTTCGCCACTTCGCCGTTCTCTCCCGTTACTCGGTCAAGGGTGTCATCGTGGAAAAGAACAGCTACTCCGTCCTCTGTAACATGAACATCCGTTTCAATTCCGTTGGCTCCCATATACACTCCGGTGTAAAATGCGAGGAATGTATTCTCCGGAACATATTCACTTGCACCTCGGTGTGCGTAGTTTATAAAGTGAGTCGTTTTTTCTTCTTCAATTACATTCCAGAAATCTACTGTGATTTTATCAAGAAACTTCCCCCAGCGGTTTTCATCTATAAACGGATTTGTGTCTGATGTCAGGCTTTTCTTGTAATTTCCCAAAGTATCGTTCTGCCATGAGTGATTTCCCACAAAAATGTCAACATGCTCTCGCTTCAAGCGCTCAACACTTTTAAGAAACTGCCCGCGTGGCAATGTGTTGAGTCCTTTGTTTCTAAGGTAATCTTTTCTCAGCTGATTTGTTCCCGCTCCGCCAAACATGCCAGCGCGGTAAACTTTCCCGTTTTCTTCAAGGTTGAAGAAGAACGAAACGGTACCTTCGGTATGTCCCGGTGTGTGGAGACAGAGAATTTCAGTATTTCCGAGCTTTATTATATCTCCGGCTTTAATGTCAAAATCAGGTGTGAAGCGACCTTCAAGATAACGTATGTCGGCACTGTTGAGAAACGTTTTTGCGCCGGACAGTTCCACAAGCTTTGCCGTAGCAAAGGTGTGGTCACCATGACCGTGAGAATGGATAATATACTTTACGTCGCGGATGTCAAATCCCAGCGTTTTCATGGAATTTACTATCATTTCGGCATTTTCTTCATATCCTGTGTCGATAAGAATCAGTCCGTCTCCCGTATCGAGTAAGTGCGACGAGGGATTACGACTTCCCACAAAATACAAATTCCCCGCCATACGAAACGGCACCATATCACTTTTCATTCTTCTTTTCCTTTCTTGCATGGTTGTAATTTTATCTGCACACAGAACAGGGGTTATCCCCTGTTCTGTGTGTTATCGGAAACTATTTCACATAATCCAATATGCGTTTAATGAGCACTGCAACTTCTGCTCTTGTTGTATAATCTGTCGGGGAAATACGTCCATTCTTTCCGTTAACGAGCCCTGTATTTACGAGTGCGGAAACCGCATCCTTTGCATATTCTGCGACATTTTCAAAGTCGGGTGCGGAGATTTCCGCTGTGTCAAACTCCTTTTCCATCGTGGAAAGTGCGCGGTAGACGATTACCATCATATCCTGGCGGGTGATTGTGTTTCGCGGTGCGAATTTGTTATCACCGATGCCGGAAATGATTCCGTTGTTTCGTGCTATTGCAAGCTCGGTTGCAAAGTAGTCGTTTATAGATACATCTGCGAAGTTCTCAGTATTTTCGCTTTCAAGACCAAATGCACGGACAAGGAGCAGTGCAAAGTCTGCACGGGTGATGTTTGATGCCGGACTAAACGTACTTGCGGTCGTGCCCTTTATTATTCCATCTGCCGCAAGTGCGTTTATGGCGTCTGCCGCCCATGTGCAGTTTGCAAGATCGGTGAAGCGGAGAGAGCTATTTTCCGTGCCCGCGTTATCAGTGTTTCCTCCGTTTTCTCCGCTTTCACCGCTTGTGTCTGTTTCCCCGGTGTTCGTTTCGTCTTCCGGCTTGTCGGTCGGTGCGGCACCGCCGCCACCGCCTCCTCCGCCGCCATCGGCGGGGGTATCGGTATTTCCTGTTGATGAGGATTCCGTTTTGTCTGCTGATGTTTCTCCGGTCGTCGCACCATAAACCGTCACCGCAAAGTGGACGGTATCGGAAAGGACACCATTGTCAACCGTTACCGCGACGTGGTTATCTCCAACCTGTGAAGCATCCGGCTTCCATGTGAGAACTCCGGCTTCGGCGTTAATGCTCATTCCGCGCGGAAGGCTTGTTCCGATAAGCGTATACTCACGATCGCTTGTAACCTTAAGTGGAATCTTTATCGAGCTTCCGGCGCTTGTTGTAAACGTTCCGGAAACACCAATCTCCGGCGCATTATCGGTTGTATGAGTAAGCGGGATTCTGTAAGTATCGCCTTTTGCAATGTTCATCACATAATCATTACCATCAGCTGTCAGTGAGCGGATAAGCGTCACATCTCCTGTGCCGATAAGAACATTATCACCCTTTTTCTCAGCACTCTTTATGATATATGAGCCGTTCTGACCGCCGTCGTTGTTGATAACAATCATTCTTCCGACAAGCGCTTGCGGGTCGATGCTTTCGTTCAAGGTCACTTCAATGAAGTTTTCAAACTCGAGCGTTTCCGTGAAGCTTACAACCTCGCCCGTTACGGCAGACGCTACGTTCTCATAAACGGTTCCGAGTGTCGTGCCGTCATGGAGATATGTTCTTACAACATCACTGCTATCATCGGCATTTACACTATACACTCCAACAAACCCGCAGAAATCAAAGCTTACGTTATTTTCCGCATCCGTCACCTCATATGTAGTCTCATTATCGTCTGCATACACAACATAATCGGTGCGTCCGTTTTTAAGCTCGACTCTTATTGCAGCAACCGGCTCATCAAAGCGCAGCGCTTTACCGTCTTTTCTTTTTACATCAACACGTGAAAGCTTATTTATCTTGCTCTCATCCTCATACGGTTCAATAACCGATGTAAAGAGAGTATCCAGATCTTTTCCGCTTCGACGGACGAGGAGATAATCTATCCATTCCGGATTCACTATATGTTGAACCGGCTGGCCGTCTGCACGCGCCACCTCGGAAATCTCAAAACCGTTAAGCTGAGTGAGCTTTACGTGGAGATTCCGCTTTTCCGGAAGCACCTTCTGATAGTCACCTATTTTAAAGTCTATCGAAAATTCACCGGTTTCGGGTGCGGAAGCACGCTCAACATTCGCAAGCCAGTTAAAACCGTTAGTCGCCGTGTACTCAACATCTTCGCCAAACGGAACATCAATTCCGGCATAGGTTCCTTTCGGCTGAGCGACCATCTCGACACCCTCTATCACAGACTCCTCAGACTGGGTGTGGAAGCTGTAAAGATGCTCATCACCGCCGACAATCCGGAAGAAGTCAAGTGCATAGGAAACAGAATCATCAATATCAATCGAAACAACCGTTCTGCGATAGGTGTCCGTAACATCCGGATATGCCTGTGGGGCATCTATATCCATAAGCTTAATGCTTCCTGCATCTTCAAAGTGATACGGATATCCCGCTTGCTTTATTCTCACCTGAGGTGTGTCGTTTACAAGCACGGTATTATGTGAAAGTGTGCTTTCAATCCAGTTTTCGCCCTGGGTGGTTCCCGTACCGCCCGAGGATGAGAAGTAACCGAGATCCGGTGCCAGTTCCATACCGAATGCATCAATGCCGAGATTAAGCGCATCCATATGCTTATGAGTTGTCGCCGCACCGCCGAAATACATCCACCAGTCACGCATTGTGTTTGTCCGTGTCGGGGTTGTAACCTTATCATACATTACGCCGTTACGGAGTGCTGCAAAACCATAGCCTGTAGATATGGAGCTTTTGGAAAGCTCAAGCTCGCCATGCTCTTCTATTGCCGCCTCTATCTCCGGCTGCGGAGATTCGGGATCCTTGGTGAATATGTCATAGTGCAATCCCTCTGCTGTGTTTCCGTTTGTATACCATAGAAGCTGAGCAAAAATCGGATTTTTCGAAAGTCTGAATCCCTCAAGCCATTCGTCGCTATAAACCGGCAAGCGAGCACCGCCGAATGTTCCGGAGTTATCACCGATATTCGGGGTGTTATTTCCCGTTAAAATCAAATCCGAACTCATAAGAAGCATTTTGATAAACTTTGGATTTTTAAGAAGGTTATCCTCATCACGAAGCCCCGGATATTCTTCAAAGGTATATGCCATATCCATTAAATATGAGTTCCAACTACGCAGGTATCCCATTGATGACTCGTCACCGTAGCCATCACGGTCTATCTGATTTATCAGAGCAGAACGCATATCTCCGCCCGAAGAGAATGTCTGCGACGAAACGCCGCTCTGATATATGAAATCAATCATTTCCTGAGTTTCAGGCTGACGGTCAAGAATAACGGCAGCCTTTGCAAGGGTATCCTGCCTCATTCCGAAGTTACCCATTATCTTTCCTGTTTTCAGTGCGGTGTAGGTTTCTTCAAGAAGGTTCTTTTCTGCATTCTGACGGATAAGCTCGCCGTTTGTTTTCTTGTTGTCAAGGCCCCATTGCTCTGCCTTTGCAGACAGATAATTTATAACATCCGGCTCATCGTAAACATCAAAGAATGCATCGTATGCCATTGTAAGATTCTTATTGAAAGCATTTTCCCAGATACGTCCTACAACCTTACCGTTGCCGCCGCCGTCATGCGAGGACTGGAGATTCGGGCAGTCTTTTCCGTAATCCATATCGGGATAGAGATCCGCAATACGGTCAAGAATTATCGCACCTGCAATGCCGTATTTCTTATCTCCGGTATATACGTATGCTTCGCGGAAGGCGTTAAGTGCATAGCGAATCACTGCCGGGTTCACCGACCCGCTGCCATACCACAAGCCGTCGTGCGCAAAAACTGCGATATAACGATGAACGTTTTTAACCTTCGTCCCCGATTTGTCGTTGTAACGTCCGGTGTCGTAACCGAATCCGTCATCAACGCCCCAGAAATATCCGGAAGTCGGAACGCCGGACTCTCCTCCGGTTTTGAAATCTCCCCAACCCTGAGTTATCTTATTGCCGTAGAACGGATCTACCGCACCTGCGGCATGAAGCTCTGTATATGTTTCATTATAAAGGTTACCCTTCGGATCGCCGTAACCGTACGGGTTATCCTTTGCCCAGTCATGTACTACATACTCGCCTTTTTCGTTTCTTTCTCCGCGGCCGCAGAGAATACCATTTTCTTCTCTTGCAAGCGTGTAGTCGAACTCGCCATGTTCATCAAGTCCAAGCTCGTAGTATGCGCCAAAATCGTTTGACGGGAAAAGGCGCTTACAATCCGGACACTGTATCTTCCACGGACGTGCTATCGCATCTATCTTCCATGCGTATTTGCCGTACTTATAGTTAAGGTCAATTCCGCAATAGAAGCAGCGCCAGATAAATGGATCATCAGTTTCAACGAGGTCATACGCACGGGGAAGCGTGTGCGCCGGTATCATATTATATATGTAATCATAATACGGCAGGTATTTATCTGCTTCTTCAATTGCAGCTTCAGCAGTATCACGCGCCCAGTCATACTTCTGTATATTCTCGCGCGCATTCGCCACTCTTTCTGCTGTGTAATAGGTGGAAGAGACCTTTCTTTTTCGGGAAGACATTGTTATATCTCCGCTGTGAGTTATCCCATCAAGAGAAACAGTTGCCGTTATTTTTGCAACACCCTCAGAAACAGGGGTTACATGTCCTTCTTCATCCACAGAGATAACACTTTCATTGTCGCTTATGTATGTAATCACTGCATCTGATATATCAAGCAGGTTTCCGTTGTTGTCATATGCACTTACAACAACATCCGTACCTTCTCCACCGGTCATAAGCACTTTTGACGGTGCCGTAACAAGAACATCTGCAAATCCATCTTCAATGACGTTTACCGGAACAGTTTTACTGACCGTTTTGTCTCCAAAAGCAGCAGTTACAGTCATTTCAGTTGTGCCAAGCTTTAATCCCTTCAAACTGCCGTTCTCGCATACTGCAACAGTGTCATCTAAGGTGTCGTAAGTGATTTCAAGAATGTCATTTGAAAACTGTTCACCATTCGTAAGGTATGCATTCACCTTAACGGCCTTTTCTGATCCGACATGAATATCGAAAACATCATATGCCAATTCCAAATGAGAAAGTGTTTCTTCATTTACTGTTATGACAATGCTTTTCTCTATCGTATCATCTCCAATAGTTGCAGTTGCCGTAATGGTAGCCTCTCCCGGAGAAACAGCGGTAATAACGCCATCATCTATTGAAACAATATTTTCATCGGAACTTGATAAAACAAGATTTGCAGTTTTATCAGTCTTGCCGCTATGATTTTTTCCGAATTTATATTCTCTGCCGCCTTGCATAATGAGACTTGCCGAAATATCCGAAGATTGTCCTACCGCAAGATCAGTCCTGTCTGCCGAGAATACTATTTCATCCATTCCGCCTATACCTTCAATATATTCAAGCGAGAGGTATGCAGGAAGAAGATATGCGTACTTTCCTGTCTCTGCAGGACATCTGGTCATTGCTCTCAAGGTGAATGTGTGCCGTCCCTCAGTAAGATACATAGTATTCAGAGGAACAAGAGTGTTATATTTTCTATTGGTGGAAATATCCGTCCAGAAGTTGAAATCCCCCATATATTTCCCGTCCATATAGAGTACTGCATTTTGTGCTCCTCTGTAATAGTTAACGCCCCTGAAATCTATATTGTACCATCCGGTATAGTTAACCCAAACATCTATTGCAAGATCGGCATCTTGTGTTTTTCCTACTGCTGTGATCTGCGCCTGAACTGCCTGAGTAAAGCAACGGAGCTTTGATGACGGTGCCGAGCAGATGCCGGTTGCAGTCTTGTCAGTATTTATTTCCCATCCGTAGTCATCTATCGACACATTAAGGGCATAACCCGAGCCGGGTTTTCGAAAGTCGATAAGCTGACTTTTAGGGGAATTAGGAGTCACCGTTATCGGGAAATCTGCACTTGTTATTTTGTACTCTCCGCACGTTACGGTAACGATTACATTAACCGGTTCGTCCTTTTCCTTCTTGCCGGTTATTTCGCCATTCTGTTTAACCTCAAGATACTCTGCGTCTTCCTCATCGGCAAGCGAGAACTCAACGGTGCAAGCCTCAAGGTTTGCCGCTTTTCCGCCCTCATGGGTTGCCTTTACCGAAAGGCGTGTTGCAAAGCCTGCTTCAACGGTGTTATCGCCATAAATTTCCGCACGTTCAAGAGGAAAAGGGTCCACAACCGAAATGGGGATAATTCCTTTGTGCATGTTCCCATCTGCTTCTATCAAAAGAATTACATTGGTGTTTCCGGCTGACTTTGCCGTGATAACCCCCTCCTGGGAAATAGAGGCAACAGTAGGATTTTCACTCTCGTAGTAATACACTGAGCTCTCCCCTGCATACTCTTCTCCGTCATTATAAAAAAGCCTGTATCCCGCTTTTGCTGTTTCACCACGGTTTAATTCTTCTTTTTCGGCATAAAAGCTGACCGACAGTGTCCGGGGAACAAGCTTTATCCCGGAGAGATACATCTCCTGACCGTAATCTCCGTCGTAGTTTGTGATATCCTCTATTTTATTGATTTCACCGGTTTCCATATTCCTCGCATACGGATTAAGCTCAAAAGAATGTGCATCGCCGATGAAAAGAATATAGTAGTCTCCCTGGTCAAGATATATTTTATTTTTTTCTCCATCGGCACTTCCGTCCGCCGTGATCGGTGCATATTTTCCTGCTTCTGCCGCAGAGAAGTTGAAATAGCCAAGCTCTGTTGCATCTTTAAACAATTCCGGAGCCGTTGCCCCTTCCAGTTCGGAATTATATTTGCCTATGGCGACTAACGGCGCAATAGATGCCTCGGTTGGATTATCCGTCTTAAACTTAATACTGTAATCTCCCGCTTCATTTACGCTGAACTTCATCGCTCCGAATACAGTATCTGCACTGCCGGAAATGCCGCCTTCTGCATATCGCCTCAAAACCGTATTTTCCCATGAAAGGGCAGTTCCGTCACAGCTATGCGTACCGCTCTGATCATTTGCATTCGTGAAAAAATCTGTCAATGCAAGGTTTTGTCCCTCTTCTTCCATAGTTCCGTTAAGAGTTAAAGAAAGTAATGTTACCCAACCGCCTGATCCACTTGTTACCATAGGTCTGTAAACAAAATAATATTCTCCCGCAGTAAGGTATTCTTCTTTGTCAAAGGATAGTTCTTCTTCTGCGCTTTCTTGCGTAAAATTACTTGAAGAAAACTTGTTTTGATCAGTAATACCTTCTTCAATGCTTGACACTGTACTTTTTTTAAACAAATATGCGTCTACATACGGTCCGCTTGCTAATAACCCGCTTGCTGCTACAGCCTTTACTGTTAATGAATATCTGGCTGCTTCATCCAGAGTTAATTCAAATGCCAGCCAATATTCTCCTCCTTCTGTAGCTGAAACTCGGATATTACTACTGCTATTTCTTTTTATTTTTGAGCCATTACCTACTTTCGTGTCCATTGTGGTGTCGGTTGTGCTGTCTTTAAAACCGGCAACCTCCCAGTTATCGCCTTTAGCTTTCCCGAATGTCATAGAAGCAGTAAACTTGCCCGCAAAATCATAAACAATCTCAATCGGCTCATCTGCCCCTTCCGTTGCGAAGACTGACGGGCTGAGAGATAGCATCATCGCCACCGCAAGGATAATTGAAATAACCCTTTTCATTTTCCTTTTCCTCCTAAAATACATTTTATGTAAATATTTTTATCCATGTTTTTTCCTGTTTTCAGAAAAAAACGCAAGCTTTACACACGGCAAAATCGCCGTATTGAACACCATTATTGTAACACTACCTGTATGGTTCGGCGCTTGCCGATGAACCGCAAGAATTTGCAAGGGAGGGTGAACGCCGTCCATCCTCCCCTGTTGTTGTATTACTTATTCTGCTGTGGTTACTGTATTATAATTATAAATGTATTTCGTTCCGTTTGCAAGGATTGCGTAACCGGAAATGTTTCCCTTGCTATCATCATCAACTATTGTGAACTGCTTTGCGTTCTTATTTGTCATTGCGTAATCAGTTCCGTCAATCGTTATTCCGCGCTCTACTGCATCATCAAAACCAAAGAACTCTGCCATAACGGCGGTCTTTCCACCGAGTAAGAATGTGCCGAGGATGATTCTGCGTTTTTCGCCACCAAACACAGGTGTACCCACTCCGAAAACAGGTGTAACGGTGCAAGTTTCCCACGCATAAAACGTATACTCAGGATCTGTTGATACAATTCCGACATCAACATTGTTGACAGTCTTTTTCCATCCCCAGAATTCCTGTCCTTCCGGAGCCGTCTGTTCCGGACATACAACCGGTGTCCCCCAAGCGTACTCGACAGGTTCTGCATTACCGGTTGTTATATTGTACTTAAGCGGTTCGCCGTAAATTGCTTCTTTGATGCCGTAAACAGGCTCTTTCCATCCGGTTGATTCGCCGTATCCCGCCATATAAACCTTTGTGCTATCATCTGCATTCTGGATAAGTTGGCCGTTTGCGTTGTAATATTCCGTAGTTGCTGCCGTTCCTGCCTTATCATACACTGCAATGAGGTAGTTTTTCTCATTACTCGGTGTGTAAGTAAATTCATTTGCAAAAGAAACAATGCGTTTTCTGTCTTTACTTTCAAGTCCTTTTGCCCAGTAGCGGAACTTGTAACCATTAACCTCTGCATCGGTTGCTACTGCATATGTTCCGTTTCCGTTGTCGGTTGCTTCTATGTTTGCCGGAGCGATATCCGAACCGTCCGTTGCGTATGCAAGCGGGATAACGTCAGCATTTGCAGGCGTGCTGTTTTCAACCGTGGAAGACGGTGTGAATGCATTGACATACGCTTCGGTTTCTTCCGGTTCAACAACCGGTGCAGTTACCTCAACTTCAATTGATTTTGAGGATGAGAGACCATCCGGTGCCGTTGCGGTTGCGATGATTGTGGCTGTGCCGTCTGCAAGTCCGGTTACAATGCCTTTTTCATCATCGACTTCTGCAAGTGTTGAGTCATCACTTGCAACAGCATATGAATATGTAACCTCGGTTGCATCCGTTACTGCATCACTCATTTTCTTTGCTTCTGCCTCAACAGTTGTTGTGCCGTCTCCGTTTGATGTTTTTGTAAGGCTCGAAATTATCGGAACAAGTGCTTCACCTGTGCCGTTTTCGGTAAGAGTGAGAGAGTGGGGGTATAACCAAGCAGCCTTATCGCCTGTCGTGTACGGATAAACAACAAAATAGTATTCACCCTCATCGAGCTCTTCCGATCCAAGCTCTATTGTCTCCGTTATTTGCTTTGCGGTACAATTACCGTTCAATTCACCTTCTTTGCCGCTTATTATGTTCTCTATATCAGCTTCCTCTGTCGCTTTAAAAACGAATGCATTTATATTCGTCGCCTGAGCATTTGCTTTACTACTAAAGTTATTTGTTACACTCAAATTAAATGAATAGTTGCCCACTTTAGGTACATACAACTTATAGGCAATCCAATACGTAGCAGAAGTCACAGTAGCATTAACCCTAAGACAATAAGGAGTTCCATCATCACCAACATTAGCAGTTTCTGCAAATCGCACCCCGGAAGTGCCAGTGCTTACTTCATTTCCTGCAGAGCTTCCGCCAAACGCCCAGAATCCGTTTGAAGCATCATAAGAAAGTTTAGTCAAATCGAATTCATCTGCGTCCTCTTCAAACACGCCTTCACTCTTGAAATTATACACAATTTTAATCAGCTTATCTGTTTCTCCTTCCGCGAAGACTGACGGGATGAGAGAGAGCATCATCGCCGCCGCAAGGATAATTGAAATAATCTTTTTCATTTTGTTTTTCCTCCCAAAATACATTTTTTAATATTTTATCCCACGGTTTTGTCCTGTTTTCAGGAAAAAGCGCAAGTTTTCCAGACGACAAAGTCGCCGTATTGAACACCATTATTGTAACATTTCCGTAAAGAAAAGCAAAGGTAAATTCTCGCAAGCTTTTCCAGAATCCCTCTCTTGGTTTTCACTCTTGACACCACGTTACACTTCGGGGTATAATTAAATAAAAAGAAGGGAGAGAGCAAGCGTGAACATACTACCGTCATCTATTCCCGGAAACACAGCAAGACCCGCACTGAAAAAAAAGTTAATAACAAGCCGTGTGTTGCCGTTTTCCATAAGCGTGCTTGACCGCTTGCTTATTGACGGCCCTCATTGGCATGACTTCACCCAGCTTTGGTATACTGTTTCCGGTACATATACCCAAATAGTAAATGGTGAAAAAATCATCCAGACACCAGGAAGCCTTTTGTTGATACATCCCTTTACCATCCATTCCGTAGATTCATCTGTTCTTGACCTTGAAACCGCGCGAATCATATCTATAGATATTTTTGAAGATCTTCAAGACAAAAACATAATGCCATACCAACCATTGAGCTATATGTCATCTGTCTTTGACAAGTTTTTGCTTTCTCCTTATGTTTCCCTTTCCGGCAAAGAAAAGGAATGTGCAGATATTCTTTTCGAAGAAATCTATTCCGAGCGTTCCCAAAAGCTTGATATGAACCTCGATAAAATTTACAATAATATTTCCAAAATTTTTGAGCTTATGCTGCGAAACACGCCGGAGAAACTCTCTTCCATTAAGCTTCTGCGCGCAAAGGAGCAACTTGAGATTATAAAAAACGCAACAGAATTTATAAACGAAAACGCAACACGCGAGCTCACGCTTTCCGAAATATCAAAAGTTTCTTTTATGTCACAAAGGTCTTTCGGAGGGAAATTCAGAGAATGCACAGGACAAACCTTTCATAGTTTTTATAACAACACACGAATGTTGAGGGTAGTCAACCTTATGCGTTACAGCACTCTTTCTCTTGCAGATATTGCAGCGGAATGTGGCTTTTACGATGTCAGCCATATGCGCCATGTTATAAAAAACGCAACCGGTCTCTCACCTCTCGAGCTTCGTGCGTATTTGCTTGAGCGCAGCCGTACCCATGGAGAAGCTTTCTTTCAGCGTTATATGTCAGAGCTCAGTTGGCTCAATGTTATGAAAAATGAAGAAATCGAAATATTCCACAACAACTCAATCGGAGTAATTGATCCTCGCCGGAAATTTAAATAACACGATCAAAAAAGACCTGCTAAATAAAGTCAAGAGAAAATTTTCTCTTGACTTTATTTAGCAGGTCTTTTTCTTCTGTTTTGTTCGTATTCTATTTTTCTTTTATATGTACATCAAGCTGGTTGTACGGAATGCTTATTCCGTTTGCTTCAAATGCCGCACGAACCTGCTCGGTGAGGTCAAAATATACTGTCCAGTAGTCCGCGCTGTTGCACCATGTGCGCGTTGCAATATTCACAGAGCTGTCGTTATATCCCGAAACTCTCGCCATAGGCGCATCCGGTTCGGTAAGCGTGCAGGAATGAGCGCGGATGGTCTGAAGCGCAATTTCCTTTGCCTTTTCGGCGTCCGATTCATATGCAATCTGGAATGTTATGTCCACACGGCGCATTTCCTCGCGCGAGTAGTTGGTGATGTGGCTGTTTATAAGAACACCGTTCGGGATGCTTATCTGGCGGTTGTCGGGTGTACGGACAAGCGTGTGGAGAAGATCAACCTTCACAACCGTTCCGGAATCTCCGCCCGCTTCAATAAAGTCACCGGTAGAAAATCTCGGAGCAATAAGGAGAAGAATTCCTCCGGCAACATTGGAAAGCGAATCCTTCAGAGCAACGGCAATGGCAAGCCCCGCAGCAGAAAGCGCGGCAATTATTCCCGTTGTGGAAATCCCTATGCTTCCCAGTGCAGAAACTGCCAGAAGAACATAAAGCACAATTCTTATTGTTTTAGTCAGGAAAGATACAAGCGACGGATCAAGACGGGATTTGTCAAAGCCGCGCTTTATTAGCTTCACTGCATATACAATAAGAAAATGACCGACAACTAAAATCGCAATCACTTTGATTATCGGCAGAACTACAGCGAGAACCGCCGCCCAATTCACTGAATATGCTACTGTGTTAAATGCATTCATTTTAAAATCATTCCTACTTTCTGTTATTTTTTATTATTCCACACCGTTGTTTTTAAGAATTTCTTCCATCTGATGCACTCTTGCATCCCACGAGCATGCGCGCGCATAATCAATTCGTTTGTTGTATTTTGCATCATCCTGCTCTGCGAGCGCTTCTTCGCATTTCTTCACGAAATCCTCTTCACCGTATGCAATGTAAACTGCATCCGCATAACCGAGAACCTGCTCCGGCTGTGGTGTGCTGACAACCGGTTTGCCTGTTGCGAGGTATTCATAGAATTTAAGCGGGCTTACATCGCGCGAGAGGTTTCCGTCACGGAATACATTAAGGCACACATCAAAGTTCTGTATATATGCAGGCAGCTCGTCATACTTTTTAAGTCCGAGAAAATGTACGTTCTCATACTGCTTAAGATAATCAAGATTCACTCCCGGCAATGGCTTTCCGACGAGAACCACCGACCACTCAGGACGTGTTTTTGCGATATATTCTATCTTGTCGTAATCTATACATTCCTGAAGCATACCGACAAAGCCCATTATCGGGCGCTTTATCTCCTTCATATCAGCCGGAACTTCAAAAGTCTCATTTGCCGCACGGTTGAAATGCTCAAAGTTTACTCCGTTGGGAAGCATTACCGCATTCTTATTGTACTGTGAAAGCGTATCGTGCAGTCCGATCGCCGTTGAAAACACGGTATTTGCCTGTTTACACAAATCCTTTTCAAGACCGTTTACAACATCTTCGTTGATAAGCCCCTTGTATGCGCTGTGGCGGTCAACGCAGTCATATACAAGCGCACTGTGCGGGATATACGGTGCCGCATCGGCAGACGTCGGGGAATAGCACCATAAAATCGGATTTTCAAATCCGTGAAGCTTCATCTTCTTTCGCACGAACCGAGCCATTCGACGCTGATTTATCTTGTTTATAAATCTGTTTTTGTTGAAAAACGGAAGCATGGGCGGGGTTGCATATACGGTAAGATTTTCTCTTACCCCTTTTTCTCCCGGTTTGCGATACTTGAAAAGCCGTTTCCATGCCGTCTTGTCCTTTAACGGTGCAAGGTATGTGACCGGCGGGTCAAAATACAGAATTTCCTCTGCTGAAATTCTGTTCATCACATGCTGTTTTCTCGTCGGAAACGGATGATAACAGCTTGTGGAAAGACATACTATTTTGTTCATTTCAACTTTACCTCTTTTATTTGAAAAATTTTCTCAGCTCTTCTGTGTTCTGCTTTTCGTTTACACGCAGAGTCATGCACGCCCTCTTCATCGCATCGTTATACTCTGCATCGCCCGCCGTGCGGTCAATGAAGGCTTTCAGGATTTCTGCATTGCACGCCTCATACTGCACGCACATTTCTCTGCCGATATAGTTCATAAACCCCGTCACCTTATGGTCGTATGCAATGCCTATCGTCGGCACGCCTTGTCCCGCTCCGAAAACAAGCGCATGAAGCCGCATTGCCATTATAACGTGCATCTTTGACAATATGCCGATAACGGAATGGACGTCATATTCTCCCCTCACAATAACCGACGGTGCCGAAATTTTTTCTGCCAGCCGCTCTGCAATCGGCAAATCCTTTTTGCGTTCCATCGGGATGAGGGCAATCTTCAGTCCGTGCTTTTCCGCGGCATAATCCGCCGCAACGGCTATTTCATTAAGCACAGCATCAATATTTTTCCAATTACGCATACAGAGACAAAGGTATTTTTCATTCTCCGCAATCCCTTCTGCACTGAGAGCTGCGCTGATTTCCGAATCACTTGCCGGAGCAATTCCAAGCGTCGGATCCGCCGCAAGCTTCATTTCAGGACGTGAAACCCTCATATCCCGAAGCTCTTCAAAGGAATCCGGATCGCGAAGCGTTATACAATCAACATTCCTGTCAATAACCCTCGCGGCAAGAGTACGGTTTTTCTTTCTTTTCACCGGTCCTATGCCACAACCGTACATCATAACCTTACAGCCGCAAATACGTGCTGACACAAGGGTGAGAAGGTAAAAGTACAGTGAACGGCTTGAGGTTGAGTCCTGAATAAGACTTCCGCCGCCGTTTATATACAAATGCGAGTGCAAAAAAGCGCGGAGCATTTTAAGTATATTAAATGTGTATATTGAACGGACACGATATCTCTTTTTCGTCTCGGCAGGATTTTTTGACATCACGCATATTTCCGAAGCCGGGCTGACCTCGCGTATTTCACGGATAACCGCTTTCAGTATCGCGTCATCTCCCGCATTTCCTCTGCCGTACGATCCGCACACAGTGACCTGCGTGCGTTTCTTCTTTTTATGTGAATACATCTCAAGCGCACGTTCGTATATGGAAATCTGTGCCGAAACCATTGCCTCGAACGAATACTTTTCACTCGCTTTTTCATACAGCTTGTCCGCATATTCACGGCAGATATCACGGTTATTATACAGTGTTTTCAAATGCAGCGCAAGTCCTTGCGCATCTCCGACATCAAACAGCAGTCCGTTAATGCCGTTGTCAATCACCTCCGGCATCGCGCCTACGGGAGTCGAAACCATTGTGCATTTTGCACGGGCAGACTCTAAAATGCTGTACGGAAATCCTTCGCTCACAGACGAAATAACGCTTATGTCCACCGCATTAAGGAATGAATCCATATCCTCTATCCATCCAACGAAAATAACTCTGTCAGAAAGACCAAGCTCCGAAACAAGGCTTTTCAGCATTTCCGCCTGTTCCCCGTCTCCGCCGAGAAGCAGATACAGCTCCGGACAGCTTTCACGAACAGACGCAACCGCCCGAACAGCAGTTGCAATATCCTTTACCGGATGAAAGCGTGCCGCAATTCCGCAAACAACCGTATTTTCGGTAAGCTGTATTCCGAACTGCGCGAGATACTCTGCCTTTGATATCTTTGGAGCACGCGGGGCTTTAAAATCAATGCCGTTATTGAGGGTATAAAGCTTGTGCGGGTCAAATCCGCGCTCAATAAGAAGATCCACAAAAGCATCCGTAACCCCGATATATCCGTCAAGTGCGCGAAGCGCCACGGTATTTAGCAAGCCGTTAGTGAGAAGCTTTATGATATTGCCCATATAGTCAAGCCTGTAATCGCTGTGAACGGTAGTTATAACCGGCACACGGATATGGCGTTTTATAAGCGTTGCCATAACGTTCGCCTTTGCACCGTGGCAATGGATAATATCAAAATTGCCGTCTTTTATTGTTTGCCGAAGCTTTCTGACGTCGCGCAGCGGATTTGCGCTCTTTATGACAAGAGTATTTATCCCCATTTTTCTGGCATCGTCGGCGAATTCTCCCTCGCGGAAGCTTACAAGAAGAACCTCGTTTTCTTCCGCAAGCTTCGCAACAAGCGAAAGAACATGCGTTTTCGCGCCGCCCACATCGCCGCCGCCTATCATATGCAGTATTTTCAAATGAATTCCCTCTTTTTTGAAAAATTTACAAAAAAACAGTTGTTATATCTTTACAATTATTATATAATATAACTCGTAATCGGTCAAGTAATATAAAACGAAAGGAAAATTAAATTATGAAAATCGTAAACGAAAAAGGAAAGCTTTTTGGCGTTATAAACGTCATTGACCTCGTAATTCTTCTGTGCATCGCTCTTGTTGCCGTCGCGGCCGTGTATAAGCTTGCAGCGCCCGCGGCAAGTGATGTAATCGCTCCCAAATCCGATATGACGGTCACTATGCGCGTGCGCGGTGCAATGGACTATCTCGAAGAAGAAGTATTAAAGCTTCAGCCGGGCGAACGCCTTATCATGGGCAGTGACTATGTAGATGCTGAAGTGGTATCGGTAGAAAGTGTTCCGTATCTTGCAGCGGCAACAAGCGATGAAGGAAAGTTTATCACCGCAGAGGACCCGCAAAAGTCTGACCTGCTTATAAAAATACACGCAAAGCAGTCGAAAACCGATCCGATCCTGAAAATAGGAACTCAGGAAATCCGTATCGGCCGTGGCTTCATCTTCAAAACCCAGACAATAGAAGTAAACGCAATTATCGAGAAGGTAGAATTTGATGGATAATATGCTTAAGAATTGCTTCATTGCGCGGTTGTGTGCAGTTTTCGCACTCGCCTTTCCCGGAAGTATTCCCGGAAAGATAGCCGCGTTTTGTAAGCGTTGCTATCACGATTCGGTAACGCGGCGTGTGTTTCACGCTTTTTTCTCCGTAACACCGAAGATTGTCTTCTCAAAGCTTTATAAGCTTTTTTACTGTTTTAACAAGGCTCTCTTCGGCTTTGGAGCAAAGCTTCTCCCCGCTTTTGAAGAAAGCATATTTCTTCGTGCGTGCAGAGCTGTTTTTTCTTCCCGCATAATCTGCAACAGCACAATCTGTTCATTTTTCAAAAAGCTGGGAATGAGAAAATTTCTCATAGCAATATTCGCACTTTATCTCCCGATTGACGTTATCGTACGCGATGTGCTTAAAATCGGTTTTCTCTCTTCGATATGGGACGAGGCTTTTATGATTTTCTGCATCGGATATATTCTGTACAGAATTATGACATCGTCAGAGCTAATCAAACCGCGCGTGACACCGGTTGATATGCCGCTTCTGTTTTTTGTATCGGTAGGCATTCTTCTTGTTGCAGTTGTTTCTCCTAAAATGGGTCCTGCAATCGGCGGTTGGCGTGCCGTATGCCAGTTTATGCTGTGGTTCTATGTCCTCACGCGTCTTATTGAAAACGATGATGACTTCAGAACGCTTTATTTTACAATGTGCGCAATGGCAACGGTTATTGCTTTTCACGGCATCTACCAATATATCACAAAAGCACCGATGCCC
>SVLF01000132.1 GCA_015068085.1 Oscillospiraceae bacterium | reverse complement strand
ATAAGAAAACAAGGAGAGATACACAATGAAAAAAATTATAAGCATTTTTCTTGTACTCTGCATGATGGCAACGCTTCTGCCGACAGTTGCTTTTGCAACCGAAGGTGACGGTGAGACTGTTGCACCGATAGTTGCTGATTTTGCTGCAACAACATTGACTAATAGAGGAACTGGTAACACTTCGTATGAAGGAAATACGGTTGGTTATACAATAGACACTGCTAAAAGTACCACTTTGGGGGTTAATGTTAATTGGGACGGAGCTGGACTGCAGTTTCAGAATTATCGATATCGTGGAGAAACAGTTGCATGGCCGACTGATAACTCTCAAAACCAGATGCTTACGATAAATGTTACTGCTCAAAAAGAGGGATATTACAGCTCTGAACTTATATATGAAGCATTCAAAAAAAGTGGAGAATATACAACATATATAAATGGTCAGTTTGCAGGTGTAGTAGATGCTTATGATACAAAATACAACGGAGGCAAAGAAACAGATGTACGAAACAAAGTACTTAACACCGTTTTTCTTAATGAAGGAACAAATGAGATAAGCTTTAGATGTACAAAACAATACATCCCAGCTACGGAGGGAGGAACATGGTTTATCGTTGATAAACTTACGCTCACATACTGTGGCGACAACTTTACACCGGTCAATTTTTCTAACAATATACCTGCCTCAGTAAATGCAGGAAAACCGGTTGAATTTTCTGTTTCTGCAAGCATCAATGAAAACCTTAAAAAGTTCTATGCAACCTACGATGAAGCAGGAATAGCAATCACGAATCCGGAAGGAACGGTCACCGTCACATCTGAAGACGGAACTGTTGCGCTTACAAATCAGACTGCAACGGGTGCAACCGGTACCTTCACTGCAAATGCCGCAGGTAAAGCAACTCTTACTGCATCAACAACCATTAACGGAAAAACATATACAGAGAATTTTGAAGTTGATGTTATCGGCCCTATAGTTGCAGATTTCACAAAAGTGGACAAGAAACGAGATGTGACATTTGACGAGATAAGAGCTGCGGGAATTGATGTAGTTGATGATAAAACAACAGATATGACAAAGCATGGAGGAATCTGGAGTGCTCGAGGAATTCGAACAACCCATTATGTTTCTGGTGCGCTGTCTGCAACTTGGCCCAACGTAATCAATCAAAATTTGATGTTCACGTTTAATGTCACTGCAATAAAAGAAGGATATTATAGCCCTGTATTAGATTACGATGTATGTACAGTAGGCGGCATTTACGCAATATATATAAATGGTCAGTATGCAGGTACAGTGGATGCTTACGATGAGTCTGCTACAACGAAACCGGCACCTGAAAAGGCGAAGCTTAATACAGTTTATCTTAAAGAAGGTAAAAATGAAGTAAGCTATAGGTGCGTTGCCCACGGTCCGGCGGAGGAAGCTTCTTGGTTCTTCATTGTTAACCTCACCCTCACGCCCTGTGATGAGGATTTTGAAGTTGGAATTCAGGACACTGTCGCAATGTCTGTTACAGGTACTGCGGGCAAGGTTACTGTAGATGGAACTGTACAGAATAGCGACACGGAGACATACAGCAAAAACGTAGGTGATACCGTAACCGTAGTTGCAGAAGATATTGCCGGCAAAATATTCCGCGGTTGGCTTCGCGGTGGCGAAAACGGCACGGTAGTATGTCTTGAAAAGGAATACTCATTTACCGCTGCGACAAATGTTGCGCTCTATGCAAAGTATACCGACGCACCTGCAGAAAGTGGAGAAGTAAGTGAGTATTACGACTGGAACGGCGAATTCCTCGCAGATAAAGAACCTGCAAGTGAAACTCTTTCAAAATACGGTTTTACGTTCAAAGAATGGAAGAGTACGGTAGTTAACGGTATTACAAGGTATGTAGCAGACTATGTGACCAAGAATACCTATGCAATAACAAAGCCGTCTAACGTAAATGCAGATAAGGATTTGGATTCCATTTCTCACGAAACTCCGATTACGCTCAAAAGCGAAACTCCTGTTTCGTGGTACGTAAACGAAAAGCTTGTTGCTTGTGGAGACACATATACCTTCCTTGCAACTCAAGCTGCAAGAGTGTTGACTGATGGTTTGGTGACGGTAGGTCCGATTGTAAACCTTACTAAACCTGAAGGAGATACCTACATTCTTGAATACAACGCAAACGGAAAAACTGTCATCGAAAAGGGTATTATCTTCGGCGAAGCCGGAGCATCAGTCACAAGCTGTTCCTACAAGGTCATTTCCCAGAGAAATGATGCTTGCGGTAAGCTTATGGCAGAAAATGACAAAAATTGTGCAAAAGTCCGCGGATATATAATCTATAACGACAACGGCACTTACAGAGTGGTATATGCTGATATAGCAGAATAAAATCATACAAAGCGGCGGGGCTGCGGATATACCGCCCCCCGCCGTAATTTTTATAATAAAATTTAGCGGGTGAAATACTATGATTAAAGTTGGTCTTATCGGTTGCGGAAAGATAAGCGCAGACCACGTTTCCGCTTTTGAAAAGCTGGAGGATGCAAAGATAGTTGTAGCATGTGACTTAAACGAAGAAAATCTTTCCGCAGTTGTCGAAAAAACAGGCGCAAAAGCGTATAAAGATTATAAGGAAATGCTTTCTGAGGAAAAGCTTGACCTCGCAGTGATAACTCTTCCTCATTTTCTCCATTGCGAAGCAACGTGCGCCGCGGCAGAACACGGCGTGAATGTATTCATCGAAAAGCCGATGGGGATGAGCGTTTCGGAATGTGAAAAGATGATTGATGTTTGCGAGAAAAACAACGTCATGCTGTGGGTGGGAGACCCTCAACGGTATCACGGCGGAAACATCGTTGCAAAAGAACTTATAAATTCCGGAGAGTACGGAGAACTTATTGCGATCTCCGAAACACGTTGCACGAACTATTTTGCAGGTTGGCGACCGAAATGGTTTTTAAGTAAGAAAACAAGCGGCGGTGGGATTCTGATGAATCTCGGTTCGCATACGATAGACAGAATGAAATACCTTACCGACAGCGATTTTTGTGAAATTCACGGAAAAATTCATATTCGTGAAGGCTATGATATAGAGGACACGGCACAGGTGCTCGGCGTTATGGAAAACGGAGTTTCCGTTTCAATAAACCTCTCCGGAAATGCCGAGAGCGGGCATTACGCGACCTATCTCTATCTCACAGGCGGAGAAATCCGCATAACCGCGTATTGCTCGCGAGTTTCCGCGTGTAAGGCAGACGGAGTTTTCAAAGATATTGACGTACCATATGAAGAATCTGCCATGAATGCCCAGATTGTGGATGTAATCCAAGCACTGAAATCCGGCGAAAAACCGACTGTCAGTGGTGAATATGGGAAAGAAGTTATACGCGTGATTGAGCATATATATAAAGAAGTAAAATTTTGATAAGAGATGAACGAACATGCAAACAGAAAGGATACGCTATGGAGCATAATATCAAAAAAATGATTATAGATATATCTAATCTTCCGGAAAATGCGATGTATCAAAAATTATTCAGCATCACAAGAAAAAGGATACAGGATCGTTGCCACACTGAATGTTTTGTTCACGGTGAAGGTGATTACGTAATCAGATTTATTTTGGACGAAGCTGTTCCGGTAGAGGGTTTTCGTATCAGCGAGCTTAATGATGTTGCGGGAATAGAGATATCAGGAAGTGATTTTCTTTCTTTGATGTATGGAACCGGTCAGTTTTTGCACAAGTCGAAATATACCAAAGAAGGTATTATTCCGTGCAAATGGCGGGGAGAAAGTGTGCCACAGTGCAAAAAAAGAATGGTCTTTTTTGCACAGCATTTTTATAACTGGTATCAGTGTTGTTCCGAAGAGGAAATCAGGGAGCATATAGAAGATTTGACATTGTGGGGGATAAATGGAGTAGTGAGTGTTTTCTCCTGCCTCAATCT
>SVLF01000042.1 GCA_015068085.1 Oscillospiraceae bacterium | reverse complement strand
CTACAAATGTTCCCGTATATCATATGGACAAAGCAGCAGAAATGAAGGATGATATAGACGTTCTCATCCTCTGCGGCGGAAGCGCCAACGACCTTCCCACCCAGACGCCCGAGCTTGCAAAGCATTTTAACGTAATTGACAGCTTTGACACACACGCAAAAATCCCAGAGCATTTTGCAAACGTTGATAAAGAGAGCCGTGCTGCAAAGAAAATAAGCATAATCTCCGTCGGTTGGGATCCCGGTATGTTTTCGCTCAACCGTCTTTACGGTCAGGCAATCCTTCCCGAGGGCAACGACTATACCTTCTGGGGCAAGGGCGTAAGCCAGGGGCACTCCGATGCGATACGCAGAATCGACGGGGTTCTTGATGCACGTCAGTATACCGTTCCGGTAGAGCAAGCACTCGCAAGCGTTCGCGCAGGCGAAAATCCGACGCTTACAACACGCGAGAAGCACACGCGCGAATGCTTTGTCGTGGCGGAAGAAGGCGCAGACCTTGCGCGGATAGAACGCGAAATCGTGACTATGCCAAACTATTTTGCAGATTATGATACAACCGTTCACTTCATTTCTCAGGAGGAGCTTAACCGTGACCACGCAGGCATCCCTCACGGCGGAAGAGTTTTCCGCACCGGAACAACCAACAACGGCAAAAGCTCTCACGTTATCGAATACAGCTTAAAGCTTGACTCTAACCCCGAATTTACCGCAAGCGTTCTCACCGCTTACGCCCGTGCGGCATACCGTTTGAATCAAGAAGGCGCATACGGCGCAAAAACCGTTTTTGATATTGCACCGGCATATCTCCATCCCGCAAGCGGCGAAGAGCTTCGCAAAAATCTTTTATAAAACACCTCCAACAGAAACGGGGCTGTAGCAAAACAGCCCAGACCGCATAAAGTGTAAAAGAGATATTTTTTTGCAGATAACATCGAAAAAAGTATATGGTATGAAGTTTGAAAGTAAATTGAAAATTCGGCAGAAGCCGAATTTGAGGATTTAGTTACACTTTATGCTATAATCAAATCGGACCTCTCGACGTACTTATGTACTACTTCGGGTCCGATTTGTTCATTCTGCACTATTTTTCTAAAGCCCCAAAGGGATTGTAGCAAAATGCATTTCGCTACAATCCCTTGTTTAATCTGCATATATTACATTGAATTCGCCATTGTGCTTATAAATCATATATCCGCGCGCAACCGTGTTTTCATCCGCACCTTCATGCGGCAAAGCGGTAAACTGACCTGTGTTCTTCTTCGCCGCCGCTTTATAGCCGTCAAGGCTCTCTATGCTTACTCCTTTGCTTCCAAAGAGAATCCCTGCCTCAATAAGCTCGTAATCTCCCGAATCATAGGTGAGAAAGTAGTTGCCGTCCACCTTATCAAGAACAAGAACAGGCGATTTTGTCATTTTTTCGCCTTTTCCTTCCGTAAGCGTGATATCGCCGTATACAGTGAAGGTATAATCCTTTTCATAGCTTACAACCTTATCACCAAGCTCCCAGCAGGAAAAATTGTCACTTCCATATACCGTTACGCTCTCGCCGTATTTAACACCGCTTGCCACTGTTTTTTCACCGTTTTTAACGGTGTATGTCTTGCTTTCATCATCCTTATAAATCGCAACTGCACGGGTAAGAGCTGTTACAAGCTCACCATCCTTTATTGCCGTCCCGACATTCTTGTCACTCCAGTGACTGAACACGAAGCCTGTAAGAGTCGGAGCTTCAACACCTGCTTTGTTCTTTGCAACAGCAAACGTTTCTCCCCTTTTAACGACAGTGTCTTTAAGCAAAATTCCGTTTCCGTTATAGAAGTATACCGGAACCGCATCAGTTGTCGGAATCTCATCAAACACAGCGATAACACCCATATTTGTGCTTACCTTAAAGGTCTCGGTTGCCTTTGCTGAAAGAACGACATCTGCGCTGTTCTTCCAGTATGCGAAGGTGTAACCCTCATCTGCAATCGCAGTAACAGTTATATCGGTGCCGATTTCAACTTCCTGAACTTCAGCATCGGAAACGCTTCCGCCGGTGTATGCACTTGCCTTAAAATTGACTTTTGTATCTGTTATCTCCTCTTCCGCAGAAATCATCGTCGGTGCCATTACCGTTACTTCAACCTCACCAAGGAGGCTGGTTCCTGCTTTTGCACGGATTTTTGTTTTTCCCGCACCGACTGCAGAAATTTCACCGTTTGCCACGGTTGCAACAGAATTGTTTGCACTCTCGTATGTAACATAGTCATTTAAAACATTCTTTGCAACTTGCTGTCCGTTCTCCGTCCATACCGCACAGACGGAAGCCGCTGCCGTTTCTCCTATATCAAAAACTGTTTTATCTGCAGAAAGTGTAATCTCAGGTGAAGAAAGTTCGTCTAACCGCAGGCCTTTAATATAGGCTTTCGCCAGTCCCGGTACATCTGTCACAAAAGCAAAATCACTTATACCATCGTTATATATAACACCGTCAAGCAGATATTCTTTGTTTTTTTCAGGAACAACCGCGCTTTTGAACCTTGCCGCATCCGTCATATAGGTTTCTACCGGATTTTTAGCATTATCCCATTTTCTCATATAAAGCTGCACCGGTGCGTCAGAATTATAAAATTCTCCTCCCTCCAGCGTAACCTTATAAAACCCCGGCACGGTTGACGGCTTTTCGATTGCAAGAGCAAGCCGGATTCCATCCTCTAAAATCAATTCACTTGCAGGGCGTTTAGCGTGCATTCTGAGCTCGGTGGTATACAGCTGATAAACATGATACTTTCCTTCTGCCGCTTTGACTGCGGCAACATCATCTATATTAATATACATCCAGCCGTTTTTCTTATTGTTTTTGTCATAGCTGTCGATTTCAGAGGCTCCCGTGGTTGTTCCCGTTATCCCAGTTGCGTTTGCCGAAAACTCATAAGTCCGCGTCGTTCCCGATGCTTCATTTGCGAAAGCCGCAGGAATCATTCCGATAACCATTGCCAGTGCGAGAATAGCAGATAAAAATCTTTTCATTGTCATTTACCCTTTCGTTTCAATTTATACAGTGATTATACCACTCCTTTCTCCAAAAAAACAGATTTTTTTACACTATTTGCAATTTTTCATCATTTATTTTCAGAAAGTTAAACGTTCCTGCAGCGAAAACACGCCACAGGAACGTTTGTTTGTTTTTTATTTTACGCTTTTATACGCCTCGTCAAATACTGACAATAACTCTTCAACCGGAAGCCTTGAAAGCTCCTCACGGAAAGAATCCCATTCAGACAGAGGTCTCTGTCCAATAATGAATTTCTGGATATTTTCCAGCACAAAGGTTTCTATCGACGTTTTCAAATCTGCAATTTTGTCATTCTGCTCACTTGAAAACTCAAGATACAGATTCGGCTGGAGGTTGGGATAGGTATGCTCGAGAATGAAATCGGTTGTTGCTGCCTGCTCTTCGGAGATTGACGCATCTATCGCATCAGGTGCAAAGCGTGTATGTGTTCCGAGAGTGTTTACGCCATAGAGCGTCTGGATTGTTTCGGCTTCATCACCCATAATAAACTGCTTTTTCCCATCAACAACCTCATATGTTTCGCCCTCTTTTCCCCACGAAACAAGCTCACACGCCTCATCGGTATAGAACCAGTTGATTATGCGGAAAGCATTGGCAATGGATGCACTGTCTCCGGTATTGCATACCGAATATCCGGACGGTACGAAATTGAACTTGTTTATCATATTCACGCCCATGCCGTTATCCGCGCGCGGCGGCTTCATTGCAGTGAGGTTGAATTCCGGATTTGACGGTCTTGCCATACTGTTGAAAAAATCAATACGCACCTGATATTCCGGCATGATAAAGCCGCGGTCCGTAGAAACCAGCTCCTGCCACGAGCTTGTGTTTATCGTGAAGAAATCGGCGGGAACAAGCTTTTCCGAAACCATTTTGTTGAAGAACTCCACGAGCTCAATCATAACATCTTCTGTTGCGCCGTAGCTCCACTTTTCATTCTCAAAATCGTAATACTCATTAAAGCAGAAGCCCGGCTTCCATGATGTTCCGATAACGTTTAAGTTCTGAAGTCCCGAGCGGATGGAAAACGGGTAAGAGTCCGGATATATCTCCTTAAGCTTCTTGGAAACTTCATAAAGCTCATCCATCGTCTCCGGTGCTTTCAGACCGTGTTTATCGAAAATATCCTTTCTGTAAAGCCATGCGCGGATATTTGTGCTTCGCTCAAGTCCGTGTGACGGAGAGTAATAAATCTTTCCGTCAAAGCTTTTGCGGACATCGCGCATCCATTTTTCATCTTCGGGAACATTTTCCCAGAACTTTTCATAGTCCGGCAAAAATTCAGGATAATCATCAAATGCGAGGAACGCGCCCTGTGCGCAGTAATTCGCGTGTCCTGCAGGCTTTCCCTGAAAATGCATCAGATCCGGAAGATCATCCGGAGCCGCCATAATAAGCGGGAATTTTGTTGCAAAATCCGTTGCCGGAACGGCGTTTATGTTGAGTGTTCCGCCAACGCTTTCTCTTATGTACTGCCATATCTTCCAATCCTCTTCATACGGCCATGAAGCATGGCTTGCTATTGTTATGTCAACAACGGCGTCGTCAGGGATTTGTTTCCCGTCCGGAATATCATATGATATTTCACCGGATATACCGTTTCCGCCTGTGCACGCGCACAGCGCGAAAATCATTACTGTTGCGAGAATTAGTGCGATAAGTTTTTTCATTGTAATTTGTCCTCCTCGTTTATATAATCCAACATTCTCTTAATAAGCACTGCGACCTATGTGCGGCGTTGCCGCACAATGCAGAATGCAAAGTGCAAAATGCAAAATTATTTTATATAATCAAGTATGCGCTTAATCAGTACTGCGACTTCTGCTCTTGTTGTGTAGTCAAGAGGCGCGATACGTCCGTTCTTACCGTTGACAAGTCCTGCGGAGATGAGCGCAGATACGGCATCTTTGGCATAGGTGGCAACGATATCAAAATCTGTGTATTGCGGTTCGTCATAACTGCCGAACCTTGCACCCCGTTTCTGCATCGCGCGGTAGACGATTACCATCATATCCTGACGGGTGATGGTATTTTGCGGTGCGTACTTGTTATCACCGATACCGTTGACTATTCCTGTGTTGCGTGCTATCGCAAGCTCGGATGCGAAATAATCCGATGCAGATACATCCGCAAAGTTCTCCGCGTTATCGCTGCTCAAGTTGAACGCGCGGACAAGAAGCAAGGCAAAGTCGGCACGTGTGATGTTATTTGCGGGTGAATACGTACTTGCAGTCGTGCCCTTAATTATCCCGTCTGCCGCGAGCGTGTTGATTGCTTCTTCCGCCCATGTGTGGTTACCGAGGTCGGTGAATTGCGGTGTTCCCACCTCATCCGCCTTGCCTGCGCTCGGCACCTTCCCCTCAAGGAGAAGGCTTTCATCTTTATCTGTTTCATCGGTCTTGGTTTCATCATCGGGTTTATCAGTCGGTGCGGCACCGCCACCACCGCCTCCTCCGCCGCCACCCGCAGGTGTGTCGGTCGTTCCGTCAGACGGCGTTTCTTCTTTGTCGCTTGGCTTGCTTGTCGTCGAGCCGTAAACCGTTACATAGAAGTGGACGGTTGTCTGCCTTCCCGACTCGTCCGTTGCCGTTACGGCAAAGTGGTTTTTGCCAACCTGTGAGCTGTCAGGTTTCCATGTTACCTCTCCCGTTGTGCTGTTAAGGCTTGCACCGCGCGGAAGGGTTTCTCCGAAATAGGTTATGCTCTCTCCCCGCTCGCTTGTTGCCTTCGTCGTGACCGAAACCGAGCTTCCCGCAGAAACGGAAATCGAATCATCTACTGCTTCAAACTGCGGCGCGGGGTTTTCGCTGTACGAAAGCGGTATGCGCACGGACTGGCCTTCCGAAATCAGATAGTCATATCCCTTTTCAGGGGCGCTTGAATCCTTGTATCTTCTTATCGGAGTGATTCTTCCGATATCAAGAACAATGTCATTACCGCTTCGCTCTGCTTTTTTAACTGCATATGTACCACTGCGTACGGATGCTCCGTTATCAATAAATACATACCTTCCGGCGAGGGAGGCAAGCTCATCATCCGTTACAGCTTCATCCGGAATTATTGTGATTTTATTCTCCGCACTCAGTTCTTTTGTGAATTGCTTGACAACACCTTCTACTGCAACCTTGTTCTCTGCCGACTCACCAATGATGTCACCGTCGTGGACATATTTGTATATGTTTGCTCCGTTTTCATTAAGCGTATATACACCTACAAATCCGCGGAAGAAAATATCTTTACCGTTATCGGTACACTTGTATGTCACGGTGTTGTTGGTTGAGTAGAATATATAATCCACTCTGCCGCTTTTATGCGTAATCTTCAGTGCACGGTGCGCATCTCCGCTTTTTTCGTCACCGCCAACCGGCATCATCGAGAGTTCTTCACTCGATGCAAGATATCGGGTATTGCGGTACGGTTCAAAAACCGTAGTGAACACCGTATCGAGGTTCTCACCGGTGTTTTCGATAAGAAGATATTTGAGCTTATCCACGTTTTTATTCTTTGATGCCTGCGGCGGGAGACCATCAGCAATTGCAACGTTTGTTTCTGCGCCTTTGTCTGCATTACCTTCATTATGCACCGTCATATGCAGATAGAGATCTTTTGCATCTTTTATATTCTTATTAAAATCCTTAATTGCAAATTTTACTTCGAACACATCAGACGGCGCAATATCACGGTCAACATTTTTAAGCCATGTAAATCCTATCGGATTTTCAAGCTGTGACTCAACATGTGTGTTTGCGGCATCCGGTCCGAACGGAACGTTCTCTCCCGCATATGTTCCGATGTAATTTCCATCCGAGTCTGCCTGCGGTTTGAGATTGAGTCCGACAGTTCCTGCAATTTCGTTACTCGTTGCGTGGAAGCTGTACAGATGACTCTTTCCTCCAAGAACGCGGAAGAAATCAACAGTATATGCGTTTTCATCATCGACTTCTACCATCACAACGCTTCTGCGATACTGTTCTGTGTCCTCAAAGGAATAGTCTGCCGAAACATCCATAAGCTTAACAAGCCCCGAGTCGTCAAAATGCTTGATTTTGCCTCGGATTTCACCCGTTTCCGTCTGTTCCTTTTTATTTACTACCACGCTGTTGTGAGAAAGCGTTGTTCTTGTCCACTGATAACGTTCGTGGTCAGTTCCTGTAAGCGCCGGATAGCCGAGATCCGGCATGAAATCCAGACCGAATGCCGTCATTCCGAGATTTAAAGTGTCGACATGGCCGTGGTCGGTATTCTTTCCGAAATACATCCAGATATTTCGGCTTGTATCCTTGGCTGTACCTTGGTTTGCATATGTATAATCACCGCCGGCGCGGAGGATTCCGAAACCGAAGTTCGTCATCATTTCCGATTTGAGATCAAGAGGTCCGTATGTATCAATAACCTCCTGTATCTCATCGGCAAGTCGCTCCGGATCCCTCTCAGATGACGAATAACGAAGTCCGTCAACCGTATTTCCGTTAAGCTTATACACAACCTGAGCAAACAGCGGATCGCGAAGCTTTCTCCATCCTTCAACCGCTGTATTCTTTGTTATCCAGTGGCCTTTTCCCTGAGTTGTTCCCGTGTCACCTATCTGCGGGCTGTAATAGGTCGACATAAGCGAAATGTTTGAATAAAACATCTGAACAAACTTTGGATTGTTATACAGATTAACCTTGTCGTATCTGTCATAATTGTCAAGGATATTCTGAATGTCAGAAAGCGCGGTATGCCAGTTGATGTTATACTGTGATGCTTCATCACCCTGCCCGTCAGCATCTATGGTATTTACAAGAACCTCGCTGACACCGCCGCCAAGGCACGGTGTTGTGTTTGAGCGCACCCATCCGGGAGCCATAAGATAGTCAAGCCACTTTGCAGTCTCCGGCATTGTGTCAAGAACAACCGCAGCAATTGCGTTTGCCTCCTGCGGGAGACCAAAGTTACCTGAAACCGAGCAGTCCACGAGTCCGTCAAGCGCCGTTCGGAGGAATCCGTCCTCGATATTCGTGCGAATCTGCGCCGCTGTGTTCTTCGCATGACGCATCTTAATCTGTTTTGATTTATTGCTTATATACTCAACAACAGACGGGTCTTCATACGCTTCAAATACTATATCGTATACTTCGGCGCGCTTTACAACCTCTTCGCACTCCCAGATACAGCCCATAGTCTTTCCTATATTGAGTCCGCCATCGGTATTTACAGCGAAATCAGACCACAGGGAAATATCATAATCGGGATAGAAGTCTGCTATTCTGTCAAGCAAAACGGCAGCCACCTTACCGTACTTTACATCTCCGGTATAGAGATATGCGCGTGCGCATTGTCCTATGGCTCGTTGGATAAGTCCTCCGTTTGTATCGGAGCTGTCCTGACGCCGCCACAGTCCAAGGTGGATATACTCTGCAATATATGTATGGCGTTCAATATTTCCGTCGGTCTCATACGGCTTCCCGTTTTTATCCTTCGGTACATATCCCCAGCCATCATCAACGCCCCATGTTGCGTTTGACTCACCTTCGCGCAGTCCCTCGCCGCCGTTGAGCGTTTTTACTCCCGACAAATCAACAGTTTCATACAGCTCATTATAAAGGTATCCGCCCTTTACACCGTAGCCGTACCACGCATCAGAGCCAATCGGTGCCGATTTATCACCGAACATTTCTGCATGCTTATCGAGTGCACGCTGACGGTCAAATTCTCCGTATTCATTAAGGCCGAGCTTATAGAAGCTGCCGAAATCATTACTCGGGAAAAGGCGCTTGCAATCCGGACACTGAACCTTCCACGGACGGTTGAGCGCATCGTGCTTCCACGAAAACTGACCGTACTTTTCCATTACGTTCGTACCGCAAAAACGGCAGGTATATGCCAGCGGGTCGTTTGAATTGCCTATGCATATTGCACGGGGCAACCCTTCCGACGGAATAAGGCTGTAGATATAATCAAGCTTATCCACAAATGCATCCGCATTTCTTATATAGGCATCGCCCTCTGATTTCACCCATGAATATTTCTTATAGTTTTCACGTACCGCCGCAATCTTTTCCGGCGTGTAGTAAGTGGATTTTGCTTTTCCGTAAACTACGGTAAGCGCGACCTCCTGCGAGCGGATTCTTCCGTTAACCTTTACGGTTACGCCGAATTTTGCTTCGCCCTCTTTAAGCGGAATGATGTTATTTTTATCATCGAGCACAGCATTCTCCGGAGTGAGCGCAACGGCAGAAATTTCGCAGTTCTCCGCATCAAGCTCTCTGCCAAGGTTGTCATATGCCGTAACGTATACCGGAACGGTATCTCCGTTATCGGTAAGGCGTATGTACTTACTGCCGCCGGCAGTGACTTTGACAGATGCAAGTCCCTCTTCCTGAACGGTAATTTCCGTTATTGCATCTACCGTGCTTCCGTTAAAGCTCGTTACCGTCTTTATCCTTGCCGTACCGGCTTTATGCGTTGTAAGAATATCACCGTCTATTGTTGCTATGTCCCTATCAAGTGATTCAAAAGTTGATGCAGCAACAGAGGAATCGAGAATTCTCCCTGATTTAAGCGTTGGTGTTGCAAAAATGCGCGTTGCATCACCGGCGAGAAGTTCTTCTGCCTCGGTTTTTACGCCTGTACCGACAAGCGGATCATCCTTCACCTCAATATCAAAGGTCAGCGGATAGTCAACGCCATCAATTGTTGCGGTAAATGTTGCCTTCACGGTTCCCGCCTTAACTGCGGTAAGCGTAAATTCCCGCTCCGCGCTGTTCCCGAGCTGATACTCAAATCCCGAAACCGAAACACTGTCATTTGAAACATCAAGCGTGAATTTGTTATTAACATCTGTTGCATTTCCTTCAAAATCCGGTCCGAAGTGACGAACACTGCCATCGCTCATCAGAACAGAAGCCGTTCCGGTTACGCTTTCGCCTACGGTAAGCTCCCGCGGCAAGTATGCTTCAATTTTATCAAAAGCTATGTCTTCCTGTGGATTGAACACAAGCTTTCTTACATACATATACGGCAGGTCTTTGCGCTGCTCTCTCAGGCGAAAGCGCACCGAATGCGTTCCCTCCGAGAGGTATACGGCTTTTAATTTTCTGCCGACATCGGTTTTCTGAACAGCGCCCACTTCGTGGAAGCTATGGTCTCCCACATAGTTTTCGTCAACAAAAATGGAGTATGTAGGCGAGCCCTCCCAGAGACCTCCGAAAAGCTCAAGAGAGTAATAGTTTGCATCGGTTACATCAACATTGAATGCAAAGGATGCACCCTTGGGGTCAGATGTCTCAGGCCACATACGTTTGTCTTTTGCCTGTGTGAAAATCTGAAGCACATTTTGCTTTGTGTCCGGGAAGTTGAAGATTCGATAATAGTTGGTTGTTTCTTCACGCTCTATTATCGTATATCCCGGTGTTCCGTGAAGAACTCCGCGGTTGGATTCATCTGTCTGGGTTTTTGAAAAGTCAACTTCAAAATCCCACTGATAATCGCTTACTGCAATTCTGATTACGTGTGAACAGTTTTTTCCCTGCTCATTTTTTGCGGTGACGGAAACTGCTGCCTCCCCTTCACCGATTGCGGTAACCGTGCCGTCCTCCGCGACGGACACAACGTTTTCATCCGTGCTCGCGAAGGTAAGCATATAATTTGATATATCCCCACCCTCGCCATCGTTCATTCGTGCAGTTACAGTTATCTTCTTGCTCTGCCCTGTAACAAGCTGTGTATCAACAGAGGCATTTATTCCGCTGAGAATAGGCTTTGCACCGATTGTAATTTCTGCGCTTCCCGTAACGGTATTGTTATCCCAGTCTGTTACATGAGCATAAATCGTTGCTTTTCCCGGATTTACACCCGTAATCTCCCCGGTCTCTTCATCAACCTCTGCGATGTTTTTATCCGAGCTTTCATATTTTACGGAATAATCGTCCGTATACGGTTTTCCGTCCCCGGTTCTTGTGAGACTGAGCCTTGCTTTTGCCTTTCTCGTAGCGGGAACCGTGCTTCTGTCAAATGATACATCAACGCGGTCAAGAACAGGATATTCCATTCCGGAAACCGGAATAACCTCCGTGTATTCCTTATTGTTGACTTTCACCTTAATTCTTATATTGGTCTGCCCCACACCGGTTGCAGTTGCACGAAATCTTATTTCGTCAGAACCGTCGGAGTTCATATATGATACATCCGATATTTCGATTATATCTGTATCGTCCGAGGTGATTTCAACCACGCGGTTTTCATCATCCTCAACACCTTCATCGGTAAGTCCGAAATGGCGGTATGTTCCGTCGGACATTGCGACGCGCGCAGTTAAGCTCTCACTTTCGCCCTCTGCGATTTTCTCCGGAATTTCAAGCTCTATTTTACTTATCTCCGGAGCTTTCTGTTCATCAAGAGGGATGAGCGATACCGTGTGCGGAACAAAAAACGCACTGCTTGAATATATCTTCCTTGCGCGGAAGGATATCTCAACATTTCCTTCCGGAATATACACAGAATTAAGTGCTTGTTCCCGCGTATAGAGATTTGCCGCGGCATCGGTCGCTTCCGGATCATTGAACACGAAGTCTCCGGCATATTCGCCATTTACATATATTGAATAATCTCCCGAGTTTTTCAGCATAACGCCCTTAAAGCTTACGTTGTAATAGCCGGGTGTGAATATTCTTTTTTTCACGGTGAACATAGCATTCGCGGCAGTCGGCCATATTTTTGTGCCTGTATCAAGCTGAACGAAATACTTTGTTCTGCCCTGTGCATCCTTCACCACGCGCGGAGTGTATCTTGAGATTGAGTTTGTCATTTTATTTTTATCCAGCACAAGCTCAAACCCATCTGTCTCCCAAGCCTCGGACGGCTCTGTCTTATCGGTAAATCGCATTGTGTCCTGCGTCATCTCAATATCAATGCGCGAAAGCGGCGGCTGCTCAATTACATTAAGCGTATGTACTGTATCATACGGCGTACCCTCTACGGTTGAGACAAGCTTTATCTTCGCCTGCCCTGTTTCCAGCGTTTTGAAGGTGGCGGTATACACACCGTCCGTCATACTTTCCGATATTATTTCAATCGTATCCTGAGTTTCCGAAAATGCCTTTATTCCGTCTCCTGAAATAGCCGGCTTGAACTTTTCGCCGTCAGACATCATGATATTCGCCGTAAAGGTTATTTCCCTTCCTACGATTTCCGTATCTGTCATCGTGTGTACGGTTTCGGAATACACCGGTTTTGTGTACGGGGTAAGCTTTAAGCTCATAGGTCTTACGGCGTATGATACGCTGTGATCCTTACCCACCCATACAAGCAGGCAGTCCCCCGCAGTCTCTGCATTGTAAATTACGGTTGTATGCTTTTTCTCTTTATCAATTTCGCTGTGGAAATTCACGTTTTCAAACAGCGGATCGGCTGAAGCTACCGCGGCATCAATATCGGCGGGTGTTCCCGGTATGATATACATATCCGCAACAGAGCCTGCCGGGCGGCAGATATAGTCAAGCCGTACAGCATACTCACCGGTCGCCGGGATATTCATTTTATATGCCGTATATTTACCCTCAGGGATGTTGAAGAAGGCATATCCTGCTTCCCATCCAAACTTTGTTTTGTTGGTACTTGTTGTTCCTACCCACTGCAGGGTGTTATTGCTGTTTGCATATGTTATCCCATCAGGTCCAAGTCCCGGATAATCTGCTTCCAAAAAAGAATATGATACTTCTTGTCTTGCATCTGTCGCAAACGTTGCGGCAGGCAGAAGGGATATAAACATCACTGCAGATAGAAACAGAGATAATAATCTTTTCATATGTTTGCTTGTCTCCTTTCGCTATAGCCTCCCTTGCCTTAAAGGGAGGGGGACCGCCGAATGGCGGTGGAGGGATTTCCCAAAGGGAACTTCTTGTAGTTCCCTTTGAAACCCTCCTCGCTTTTTGCCGCTGGATAAAGCAGCGGATAAATCATCGCGCTCATCACAGAGACTTGCGCAAACGGCAAAATTGAAATTTTGCCCACGCCGTCTTGCCTGTGATTTTGCTGTGATTTATATCCGCTTGGCTTTATAGGCGGCGTTTCTCTCCCGGAACATTGAATTTGTTCCGGTACATTTTTTGCAAGGTCGTGAGTGATTACAAGGGAGAATGAACGCCGTCCATCCTCCCCTTGTTGTATTATTCTGCGTATATTACTTTGTATTCGCCGTTATCCTCGTAGATGAGATATCCACGGGCAAACGCTTCCATATTCCCATTTGTACCCTCAGGCTTAACTGTAAACTGACCGTGAGACTTGATATTTTTCACCTTTGCCTTTGAATATGCACTTGAAACAGTCGGCTTTTCTGTACTTCCGAAAAGAATACCTGCTTCTACGATTTCATATTCGCCCTTGTCGTATTCAAGCATATATACACTGCCATTGTTTTCAAGCACTGCAAGCGGAATCTTATCGGTAATTTCCTCTGCGTTTTTTTCTATTGTTCCGACCTCATTCAGCCATGTAAGGAAAGTGTAATCTTCATCATACGTTACAAGCTTGCCGTTACGTGTCCAACCGTAAGCTGAATCGTTATTTACATTTTCTGTTTCATAGCCTGAATTCTTTGTATACTGTGCAACAGCCTGTGTTACCGGTGCTGTAAGTTCTGTTGTCGCTGTAAGCTCTGTTGTTTCATCAACAAGCCACTTATTTGCAAACGTATGTCCGATCATAGTTGGTTGCACATTTGCAAGGTCGCTTAAATTTGTGAGTGTCTGCAAAAATTCGCCGTTGTAGTTAAACAGATCAACAACATTTCCGACTGAGTCCGCTGTATAAATCGCAGTGAGCGCAATATTTGCATAAGGCGTTACGGTAACTGTCTTTTCCGAGCTGTAATATCTGCCGGTTGCGGCGCTACCGAGAACCCAGTAACGGAATTTATATCCGGAAGCTTCGTCCTTTGCAATTGCAGTAAGTGTTTCTCCCTGATTGAGCGTTCCGTTTGCAAGACCTGTTGCATCGCTGAGTGCAACATCGTTTGCTGTTACATCTGTTGCACAGGCTTTTTCGTTTACAAACACACCGTATTCTATCTTCGTCGGTGCCTCTTCCGGTTCAACAGCAGGTGCTGTTACCGTAACATCAACTTCGCCGAGGACGTAATTGCCGTTCTTTGCCTGGATTTTTGCTGTTCCTGCGCCTACTGCAGTTACCGTGCCGTTTGCAACAGTTGCAACAGCATTATTTGTGCTTTCATATGTAATTCCCGTTGTATCTGTTGCGGCTTTGCCATCGGATGTATATACCGTTGATGTGAGTGTGGTTGTGCCGAGAACCTCAAGTTCGGAATTTCCAACGGACATATTTGCCCAAATTGGAGCTTTTCCGTCACCACCGTTAAGCGTGAGCTTTACAGGAGTAATTCTCTTACCTGTATCGCCGGTATTTTTCCACACCATAAGATACTCACCGGCGGAAGGTGCTGAGAAAACAACCTCTTCTGTAGTTTTGAACTGATTTGTTGTGCTATAGAAATTTACATTAGAAATAACAGGTGTTGCAGTGGCAAGTGCCGCTGTAATATCAGATGCCGCAGATATCGGCAGAATATACATATCTGCGCTCGTTGCTGCCAACACAGGCGAAGCTACTTCCTCCACAGGATTACCACTTTCATCTTGTATTTGCTGCACATTTCTGCGAGCCAAGTATACAAGCGATGCCATATAGTCGCCGGCTGCAGGAATTCTTATTTTGTACGCAGCATAATCATCGCTACCCGGTTTAAGATCATGTGCAGCAACAAATCTATACTCACTGTGTGACAATCCTGTATATGCCGTCTTCGCTGTCTGATCCCAATAACACGCAATACCATCTGTTTCTGTGCATACAGCCTTGTAATATGAAAGTGTTCCGTTTTTCAGTGCATAAGTGAACTCGTGCGGACCATAATAGGCTACATCAGCAGGCTTATTAGTCACAAAATACGTTCCATATTCTACCTTGTATCCTGAAAGGTCAACTACGTTGATTTTTTGTGTGTAATCCACACCGCCAACAGTTGCAGTGATTTTGGCAGTACCGGTTTTGTAGGTCGTTATTTCTCCGAGTTCAGAAACCTTTGCTACATCCTCGTTATCACTTTCATATTTAACATACTCATTGAGAAGCTTCTGTGTGACCTGTTCGCTTGTTACATCGACAGATGCAGTAGCCGTTTCGCCGACTCCGAGATTTGTCTTATCAAGAGAGAGCACGATTTCGGGAGATGAAAGTTCGTCTAACCTTAAGCTTTTAAAGTCAAATGTACACAACCCCAGTGTATCGATACCAAGCGCAAAGTCATTTGTGCCATCGTTATATACGAATCCATCAAGTAGAACCGGATTATCTGCCACAGGTTTTACTACTTCGCTATTGAACTTTGTTCTTTCTGTCATGTAGGTATCTACCGACTTCTGATCACCATCCCATTTACCCATGTAAAACTGTACATTACTACTTAGGTTGCTTCCAGCTACGACGGTAACCTTATAAAATCCCGGCTCTGTTGAGGGTTTTTCTATTGCAAGAGCAAGCTGTATTCCGTTTTCTAACCTAATAGGACCATTCGCATTAGTGCGATATGAATTTATCCTCAAATATTCCGTTTGGATCTGATATACACGATCGTTTCCGTTATCAGCAACTTTTTTCGCTTCATCATCTATGCTGATAAACTTCCAACCATTTGCTTTATTGTTTTTGTTATAGTCATTAACTGCCGTAACAGCTCCGCCATTCGTAACACCGGTTGCATTATAAGAAAACTCATAATATCCTGGATTTGTTCCCGATACTCCACTTGCAAAAGCTACTGGAATCATTGCTATAACCATTGCGATTGCGAGAATAGTACATAAAAATCTTTTCATTGTCATTTTTCCTCCCATTTTTATACTTTTTAGTGTTCTTATTTATATAAAACCGTAAAGCTACGGTTAGATTTCAACGACATCGCACATAGGACGCGTTTTGTATGCACCGTTTGTGAAATCAGGGATTTCAACAGGCGCACCGCCAAGTGCGATTGACTTTTCACTAAGGTAAGAAATTGACATCCACGCCGCCGCGTCATACACGTCTATCGGCATTTCCTTGCCCTCGCGGAGAGCCTCACAGAATGCTTCAAACTCAAACACATCACAGCCGCCGTGACCGGCTTCTATAATCTCCGGAGTTACCTTCTTCCACATTTCAGGGAGATATTCCTCATAGTTTTTTGCATTGTTGATGAGGTTTCCGTTTGCGAGAAGCGATTTGTCGTGGCTAAAATCCTCCATACCGTCAACAACAACGGTGTTTGTTTCTGCCTTATACATTCCGCGCGTTCCCTGAACGGTAAACTCGCGCGAATAGAACGTAGGAAGCGTGGTATTCAGCTTTAAGCTTATAAGCTCGCCGTTTTCGCAGGTGATGAGCGTTTCAACAACGTCGCCCTGCTTAAAAACTCTTCCGTGAATCTCATGCAGCTCCGGGTTATTATTTATGTATTCCGGAAGCCCGAACGAGCCGGATGCGCGGGATGAGAGCGAAACCATACGGTTGCCGCGGTTAATGCCGAGAATTTTTGCAATTGGCCCGAGGTCGTGAGTCGGATAATTATCGCGGTTGCGCGTGGTATACTCATGCAGACGGTAAAGGCGGCGGATGTTGCCGTAGCCTATCTCCTCGCGCAAATCATGCGAATATGCGCCGTGGCAATAGACAGGCTTTCCGAACACACCCTTGCGGACAAGCGCTGTTGCAAGAAGCTCATCCTTGTTAAAGCAGCAATTTTCCATAAACATAAACGGCGTTTTTGTGCGCTCGTATGTAGCGATAAGCTCGCGGCATTCTTCCTCATTATAAGCGCCGCCGACTTCCATTGCAACTGCTATCCCGGCTTCCATTGCGCAGAGCGCAATCTCAACGTGTGCGCTCCAGCTTGTTGCAATAAACACCGCATCGGGCTTTTCTTTGGTAAACATCTCTTTATAATCGCTGTATACATTCGGGCGGTCAAAGCCGTTTTCAGAAAGCTTATCACAAAGCTTTTCTGCCTTGTCGGTGTACGGGTCGCTCACCGCCGAGACCTTAACGCCGGGAAGCTTTGAGAGCACCTGCTCGGTGAGAAGCTCGCCGCGCTGTCCCGCTCCGCATACAACAAATCTGATTACATCCATAAAATTAACCTTTCTTTATTAAATTAAACCAAATCTTCGGCAAACATATATTCAAAGCCGTTTTTCTTCAGCATCTCGCACATTTTATAAATCTTTTCCGCATAATCGGGCTGATAAGCGAAATAATCTTCATAGAAGTACTGCTCATGGTCGCAGATGCCTATATATTCCTTATCGGCAAGCTTTTCAAATTCTCCCTCAACCTCGTTATACTCTATAAGATTAAGGCAGGTTACACAGTAGTTTTTAAAAAGTATCCCCGTTTCCTCATCCTTAAACGTTTTAAGAGTTGGAGTATAGGGTAATCTGTCCTCGGTGAAATGGTTATATCCGCAGACAGACCTTGCGATTGCCGTGTTACGTCCGCCGCGCGTGAACACACGTGTTTCCGGCTGTCTGTTATTGAGAAGGCGGAACGAATGTCCGTAAGGAAGCGAATTGGGATCGCCGTTATATTCCTCCGTTTCACCTACGGTGACATCAAGAATGCGCACGCCGCAATCGTAAAGAGCCTGAACGCCCGGCTTGCTTACCGGAAGCCAATGCGGGCACACGCCGTATGTAAACGATTTCTCACCGGCAAAGCGGAAAACTTCTTTTTCAATAGACTTGAATAAATCCTTTATATCTTCATACGTTGCATTGACGTGGGGATAATCCGGAAACTCTTCTTTTGCGTGGAACGCAAACTTCAGCCAGTCAGAAGCTGCTTCAAACTCTGCTTTATATGCATCCGTAACATCGGCAAGAGAAAATTCGTCATTGCCGTAAAAGGAATCCGTGCGGTAGAAAAGATTAAGCTGAGTTTTAAGTCCGTATTCGTCATGTGCTTTTTTCAAAACCTTAAACAACGGGGTGTCAAAAAGAGATTTCGGTTTCGTTCTTGTAAGGTCCCGAAGTACCCAGATTGTATCGTCAATATAAAAATACGCTTTTTTGCTCATGCTTTGAGCTCCTTTCCTGTTTATGCTGTAATTATATCACTTCTTTTTCCGAAAAAACCGACTTTTTATTGCATTGTTTACGGCATTTTTATTCAGAACCGACTTTTTATTGCATCGTTTACGGCTTTTTCTTTTAACGCTTGTTTTTTGTCCGTTTTTTTGATATTTTATAATTAGTAAAAAAGCAATAAATATAAAAGCCAAAAAGTGAGGAGAATGCCCGATGAAAAAAGATATTGTAAAGCTCGGTGTAGTAGGTCTCGGCAGAGGCGCGTATGTTGTAAAAACAATTATAGGTGAAGAAAAAGTACAGCTTCGCGCAATCTGCGACAAGAACCCCGAAAAGCTTAAAGAAGCCGAGAAAACCTTCCGTGATGAAATGAAGGTTTCCGACCTTCTTTCCTTCTCGGATTTTGACGAATTTTTAAAATCCGATATTGATGCCGTATATATCGCTACTGATGCCATTTGCCACGTTCCGTTCGTTGAAAAAGCAATGGCAGCGGGAAAGCACGTTCTCAGCGAAATCCCGCCGGTAAATTCCGTCGAAGAAGCAAAAAAGCTCCGTGCGACGGTAAAGGCGCATCCGGAGCTTAAGTATATGGCAGGCGAGAACTGCTGTTGGTGGGCGTTCATTGATTCGTGGAAGAAGATGTATGAAGCCGGAAAGCTCGGCGAGGCAATCTATGCAGAGGCTGAATATCTTCACTCAACGGACTATCTTAAATTCGAGGAAGAAAAACCTGCCGACGGGCACTGGCGCACCTTCAATCCCGCTATTAAATATTTAACCCATGATTTGGGTCCTCTGCTCTACATATTAAACGATAAATGCGTAAGCGTTTCGTGTATGGTGCCGGAGGTTTCGTATAATCCTTATAAAACAATTTCCGCACAAAACGGCGTTGCAATCTTCAAAACTGCAAAGGGCGCAGTTATACGAATACTCATCTGCTTCGGCGCATACGTCGGCTTTGACCATAATTTCGAGATTATAGGCACACGCGGAACCGTAGAAACGGATAAAACAAAGCCGCTTGAGGATGCGCACTATTTTGCAAGATTTTCAGATATCCCCGGCACGCTTGAAGCTAAAATTGATGTTCCCGTAACGCTTCAGTATCCCGAAGAAGCTTCCGTCGGTGCCGAGGGACACGGCGGTGCGGACAAAAAGATGGTGCTGTCTTTCGTTGACTGCATCTTAAACGACACAGAACCGCCGGTTGACGTTGATCTCGGTATACGTATGGCAATTCCGGGAATCATAGCAGATATTTCCGCACAAAACGGCGGCGCAGTTATGGAAATCCCCGACCCTGAGGATTTTTAATAGACACCGGCATTTTTACAATGTGAAGGAGTGTGATTATATATGGCGCTTTCAAAGAACACTGTTTTTTCCTTTAACAAGGAGGATCGCGGTCCGCTCAACTTTATACAGATAGGATTTCACGACTTCCGCAAGAAAAACGATTACCAGAAATTCCTTTGCGTCCAGCCGACGTATATGCTTCACTACGTATGCGAAGGACGCGGAACTCTCGTTTTCAACGGAAAAACGTATCAGCTCAACGCCGGAGATTTCTTTTTCCTCCCACCTGATGAAACGCATATGTATTATCCGAGCAAATCTGACCCGTGGTGTTATTTCTGGTTCTCGATAATTCACGATTCGGCACGCGATATGGGAAAGGCTATGGGGTTTTCAAAAGAAAATCCGGTTCGCACGGCAAAATCCCCGCAGACGGTTACACATCTTTTAACCGAGCTCTTCACCGCAGATGTTCCGATCTCCTTACGGTACTATATGACGCTTTCGACCTTTATGCAGATACTTGTTATGAATATGTCTTCTTCTGCACCGGAATCCCTTTCCGATATGGAAATTGACATAGTTGCCAATGCAAAAGAGCTTATAGAGCTTAACTATTCAAACATTGATTTCACCGTGAACGCCCTCCCCCAGCTTCTCCACATAAGCTACGCACAGCTTACACGCATATTCAAAACAAAAACCGGAACAACGCTTGTAAAGCATCTCATTGATGTGCGGCTTACGCACGCGGCAATCCTTTTAAATGAGCGCAACTTTTCGGTTCGTGAGCTTGTTGACATGGTCGGCTTCGGAGATGAGCGCAATTTCACACGGCATTTTAAAAACAAGTACGGCATGACGGTTAAGGAATACAGAAAGCAGTCTACCGACAGACGAAAATCACACTCTGCGGAGGAAAACCACGATGAGCTTTGAGATTATAGACTTCCACACCCATCCTTTTTTAGATGTGCGGACAAACATCTGCGCACATAAAGACTTCTGCCGGATGAGTGCAGACAACACGCGGGAAATTTTCGCTTCTCTCAATGTTACAAAAATCTGCGGTTCGGTAAACTCTCTTTCGAAAAAAACAGCTTGGGCGGATATACAAAAAAACAATGATGAGGCATTGAAACTCCGTGAGCAGTACGGCGATTTTTATATCCCCGGATTTCACATAAATCCCAATTATGTTGATGAATCAATCGCTGAAATTAAGCGCATGGCAAAGCTCGGAATCAAGCTTGTGGGTGAGCTTGTTCCATATCTTGACGGATGGGAGGATTATTCCTCCGAAGAATTCTCACGTCTTCTTGGTGAGGCTGCAAAGCATAATATGGTTGTGAGCCTTCACAGTTGGGATAAATATGATAACTCAATGGATAATATGCTCCAAAATCACCGCGATATTATCGTCGTCGGCGCGCATCCCGGTGAATACCTCGACTTTATGCGCCATATCGAGCGCATGAAAAGGTTTGAGAACTATTATCTGGACATCTCCGGGCTCGGCCCTCACCGCTACGGTATGCTGCGCCGCGCAATTGATGAGGTGGGTGCAGACAGAATCCTCTTCGGTTCGGATTTCCCAACCTGCAGCCCTGCCACATTCATCGGAAGCGTGTTGCTTGACCCGTTGCTCACTGACAGCGAAAAGGAACAAATCTTTTCACAAAACGCAAAAAGGCTGTTGCGTATTTAACATAGGAGAAGCATATGGAAATTTTTAATCTTACATCAAAGCAAATGCTAATGATGTTCAGCCTGATTTCAGTGGGCTTTTTATTAAGAAAGACAAGCAAGTTGCCGGAAAATTCAGGAACTGTGATGGCGAAGATGGAAACATTTATTTTTGTTCCCGCGCTTTCTTTGTTTACCCAGATGACTAAATGTACGGTTGAAACCTTTACAGAAAATGCAAATCTCATACTGTACGGGCTTGTAATTGTTTTATTTTCCATTATTCTTTCTTATCCGCTGTCGAGATGTTTTGTAAGGAAAAATCCGGAGTCATCCGAAAATACATACCAGAGAAATATTTATAAGTATGCCATGACTTTCGGGAATTACGGCTTTATGGGTAATTTTATAATCCTTGGTGTATGGGGAGCAGATTTTTTCTATAAATACTCATTATTTGTATTTTTAGTTGGAATTTTGTGCAGCAGCTGGGGCTTATACATATTAATACCGAAAGAACAGAACGCAAGCATTTTTGATAATTTTAAAAAAGGACTTTTGACCCCACCGATGATAGCTTTAATAATCGGTATGTTATTCGGACTTCTCAACTTAACACAATATGTACCGGAATTTTTGATTAATGCATTTGACAGTGCGGGAAAATGTCAGGGGCCTGTTGCTATGGTTCTGGCAGGATTTGTGATTGGCGGATATAATTTCAAAGAGCTTATATCAAACAAGAAAGTATATATAGCTTCCTTTTTGAGATTGGTCGTTATTCCTGCTGTTATTTTGCTGATATTAAAAGGCATAGGTGCAAGCAATGAAATTATGACGCTGGCACTGATTGCCTTCGGAACACCGCTTGGTCTTAATACAATAGTTTATCCTGCAGCGTACGGAGGAGAGACAAAAACCGGCGCATCAATGACTATGATATCACACACACTGTCTGTTATTACAATTCCATTGATGTATTTACTTTTTATAGTGTATCTGTAACAACAAACGTTCTTGCAGCGAAAACTCGCCGTAAGAACGTTTGTTGCTTTTATAAATAATATCTACTTTACTCTGTCATATGCGGAGGTATATGCTGCAAGAACTTCATCTACCCCCATGCTCTTAAGCTCTTCAACAAACTTATCAAAGTTTGAAAGCGGCTCCTGACCGAGAAGGAACTTGACAAGCATTTCCTCCGTATGAGTTTTAAGCCCTGTACGGTATGTGTCAATTGCTGCCTGCTCTTCGTCATTAAAGTCAAGCCAGAGAGTTATCGGATAATACGGAAGCTGATGCGCGGAAACTATCGCTTCACTTTCAAGGGTCGTTTCCGACTGCATCGCCTTTGCTGCTTCAGGATCCATACGGCAAAAGGAGCCGTAAGTGTGGAAGCCGTATAATGTATTCGGAAGCGCACCTGATGCGTCCGTTATATATTTCTTCTTACCGTCAATAATCTCGAACGTTTCTCCCTCTTTGCCCCATGAAACAAGCTCCATTGCCTCATCGGTGTACATCCAATCCACGAACTTTGCCGCATTTGCAATACCTTCCGGTCTGCCGCTGTCCGGAATTGAAATTCCTATCATCTCGATATCTCCGCGTTCCATCATAGAAACGCCCTTTTCCGGATTTGCAACCGGCGGTACAAATGCCTGAATCTTAAACTCCGGATTTTCAGCCTGTGCAAGCTGATTGCAATAATCTATGCGAAGCTGGAGATGCGGCATGATAAATGTTCTGTTTGTAAGAACAAGTTCATCAAATGCTGTTCCGCTCATCGTAACGCAATCGGACGGCATAAGCTTTTCATCAATCATCTTTTTGTAGAATGTTAAAATTTCAAGTGCAGTATCTTCCGTTGCACCCCAACGCCATTCGCCGTCATCAAAATCGTAGTACGCGCCGTACTGCCACCACTTATCAAATGCCGAACCTGGAAGGTCGAATACATAGCTGAAGCTTCTTGTGCTGTACGGATATGAATCGGGATAAAGCTCTTTAAGCTTTTTGCTCACTTCATAAATCTCGTCAAAATTTTCCGGTGCTTTAAGGTTATGCTTTTTGAAAATATCCTCGCGGTAGAGCCACGCACGCATACGCGTTCTTCCCTCACGTCCTGTTCCCGGTGTGTAGTACGTTTTTCCGTCTGAACGCTTACGGTTCTTTACTGCCACATTATACTGTTCTTTGGTAAGCGATTCAAGCCATGCGTTGTAGTTTGGCATATAATCTTCGAGATCCTCGAATGCAATAAGGCCTTCACCTGCGAACTTGGTATGGCCACCCATTGTTTCAAATGCCATCAGATCCGGAAGCTCGTCACGGGCTGCAAAGAGAAGCGGGAACTTTGTCCCTGCATCGGTTGCAGGCACAGATATAATGTCCAGCGTTGCGCCAGAGCCTTCCGACATATATTCCCAGAGCTTCCAGTCATCCTGTACCGGCCAGCTTGCGGATGACACAACCATATATTTGATTACATCGTCCTTTGTCAGTGGTTCTGACGGATCCTGTCCTTCAAGCGCGGTCTGCCCGCTTCCGCCTGTGCATGCGCACAGGGCGAAAATCATAATTCCTGCAAGAATAAGCGCGATGAGTTTTTTCATGGTAAAATTCCTCCTTTGTAGTTCAAAAGGGATAAAATCCCTCCACCGCCATCCGGCGGTCCCCGTAGCTCCCCCCTTTTGTCGCTTTCAGCGACATTTTCCCCGCAGGGGAATAACCTTTAGGCAAGGGAGGCTT
>SVLF01000041.1 GCA_015068085.1 Oscillospiraceae bacterium | reverse complement strand
TGTAAAAAGGCTTTGGGCAAAATGTGCGCTTTGGGGAATCGTTGGCATTCTCTGCCTTGCGACGCTCTTCACTTTCTCGCGAGGTGCATGGTTCGGGCTGACTGTCGCGGTCGTTGTTTTCTCGCTTCTCGTCGACCGCAAGCTTCTTCTCATTGCCGGCGCGGCAATTTTAGCAATTATATTCTGTGTTCCTGAAATTTCAAACAGAATCGGCTTTCTCTTCACTTCGGACTTCGCCGAGGCAAATGCCACCGGCGGACGCGGAGAGCGCTGGGAAATCGGGCTCTCCCTCTGGCGGCCGAACAAGCTTTTCGGCTTCGGTCTCGGGCGCTACGGCGGTGCAATTGCAATGCAAAACCAGGAGATTGATAATCTCAAATACTATTATATGGACAACTATTACTTGAAAACGCTTACTGAAATGGGGCTTTTAGGGCTTGTTTCGTATATATGGCTGCTTCTCCGAAATCTCCTGTGGTCCTGCAGAAGTATTTTCAAAACGCGCAAAAATAAGCTTTCCGTTCTTGCAAGCGGAATTGTTGCAGGACAGCTTGGGGTTCTTTCCCATTCATTTTTCGAGAACATTTTCGAAGTCCCTTATATGAATGCTTATTTCTGGGGCTTCTCGGCGGCGGTAATCTATCTCGGATACATCAGAAAGCGCAAACACGATAAAGCGTAAATATTAAATTAGTTGAGGCTGTTGCAAATCGGTTTTAAAACAAACCAAAATGCAACAGCCTCGCTTATATTTCTTTATAGAAGAAATATCACTACTTGCTTAAGTTCTGCTCGTAAGACTCGATCATCTTCTTAACCATCTGACCGCCGATAGAACCTGCCTGACGGGAAGTGAGGTCACCGTTGTAACCCTGCTTGAGGTTAACACCAACCTCGCTTGCAGCTTCCATCTTGAACTTATTAAGTGCATCCTGTGCATTCGGAACGATTGCCATTTCAAATTCACCTCCTTGAACTTGGTACAATAGTATTTTGAACCGTTCTCAAAGTTATATAAGTTGTAATTTTTACATGGCAATTTTTGTTTTAATTTCGCCATCAATGTAATATTGACTGCTTTATCTGTTTTCAATCTACATTATTATTGCGAAACCCGGCGAAAAATGTTATACTTTAATAAGAATAGAAAATCAGGAGGGATGTGCGATGAACAAAGCCGAAGCGTTAAAGTGTTTTTATGAAAAAAACAAAATTAATTTTTCGCGTTGCTCGGATGAAACAGACGGAAATTACGACAAACGCATTGCATCGCTTCCCGAACAAATTGACGAATGGCTGTCACATATTCACACAGATGACCATTCTCTGTTTTTATCCTTGCTCAGCCGTTACACATACCTCACTCAGGCGCAATGCAAGTTGAGATACGGTTCTGTTGCAGCACTGCTTCAGGATAAGCTGAAAGCATTTAACATTCCGCTATCAGAGGTTATGTTTGTAACAGTTGAATCCAGCGCAGGCAGAGCAACAGGCGCAGATAACGTCCGTGCCGATTTAAAACAACAGCTTTTCGGTGAAATATATAAAGAACAAATTGTCCCTGCGGAAAGAAACTTAAAATCCGAAGATTTAGAGCAATATAAAGCTATTGTTTTCCTTGACGATATAATCGGAAGTGGTATGACGCTTTGGAAACATCTGCACAGCTTTTGTGAAAGATTTTCAATAAACGGTTGCGGAAAGCATAAGCTTTTTTATGCATGTATCGTGCCGCGGGCTCACGGAATAAGGCATATCCGTCAAAACTGCAAACAGAACCGGATAACGGCATATCCGTTGTTTGATGCATGCTGGACGGAAGATGCAGCTTTCTCCACTGACAGCCCGGAGTACACTCAGGCGGCAAAATACGAAAAAATGATCGACGATTATCTTCATAATGACCAAAAAAGCTTTTTTATGGGGTTTAATAAAAACAGATTGCTTGTGTCTTTTTATTATAATACCCCCAACAACACTTTATCAACCTTCTGGGCAAATGTTCCCGAAGCCAATCATCCGCCCTTCTTGCGTGACGGAAACCAAAAAGCCCGCCCGACTGTAAACGCTTTAAAAACGAAAAAAGCAGAGCTTGTCGAACGCGCTTATGCGTATGGCGAAGCTCATAAAAGGAAGGATGAACTTGAACATACAAGAGCTTGATTACATAGACAACATAATCTTGAATGAGATAAGCGACGCCGGAATGTTCGATGACATTAAGATCTCCGGATATTTGCACTGCCCGAGAACTCTTTTGCTCTCAAAGCTCGAAGGGCTGATAAACACCGGATATGTTGTGCGCGATGGCGAAAATCTCAAATTAAGTGAAAGCGGAATTGCAGAAATGATTCCGTTATCCAAAAACCATTTTTCTGTCCCGACAGAAAATTTTAAAACGGATTCGTTCTTTGATTGGCATAAACCATATATCCCGCCGGCAGGATGGGATTCCCGGCCGTAAAAATGTCCCGAAACGCATTAGCCTGAGGTGTATTCGCCTCATATACAGAACGGCACTAACTCTCATACAGACCAGCGAAACCTGCCTTCCTTCGCGCGTTGTTTTCGCTGTTCTGTATGCGACAAGAATAAGTAAAATAAGTTTTTCGTAATGCGTTTCGGGCTTTTTTATATTTAATCACACAAGGGAGGAATTACACAATGGCTAATAGCTACATCAAGCGCCTTGAAGCGGCTATGACAGAACAAGGTGCGGAAAACGAAGCTATCTCCCGCGCTGTGGATTATGCTTTCAACCTGTTAAATCAAAACCTCCCTGTGCTTTTTGATGATATCCACGTTGCAGAGGTCCTTTTGCTAAGCAGACTTTCGCTATATTCATATCACACATTTCCCGTATCGCAAATTGACAAAACAAGGATTATTACGGCTCCGAGCCTCAATTTAAAGCAACGTCAAAAATGGATTTTATCCGAAATACTCAATAAAATACCTTCTTCTGAACATGCACACGGATTTGAAAGCGGACACTCGATAAAGACAAATGCGCTTATCCACGCAAACAATGATTATGTTTTTTGTATGGATATAAAGGATTTCTTTCCGTCGATTTCCCGGCAGAGTGTTTGTGAAATATTCAGGAATGTCGGATATTCCCCGAAGGCTTCAGACATGCTCTCAAAAGTCTGTTGCTACAATAACTGTCTGCCGCAGGGAGCACCGACAAGTCCGAAGCTTTCAAACATTTTCTTCGCGAAAATCGATGCAGAGCTTGCGAATCTCGCAAAGCTTAATAACGCAATATATTCACGCTATGCCGATGATATGACTTTTTCGTCAAAGCACGATATTCCGGCATTACATAAGGCTGTTGAGGAGATTATCGGAAAATACAACTTTACCTTAAATCATAAAAAAACCCGGGTGTTTTATCCGGGACAGCCAAAACGAATAACAGGACTTATCGTACAAAACGGGTGCATTCGTGTTCCGAAGCATTTTAAAAGAAGGCTGCGACAGGAAATACATTATTGCCGTCAATACGGTGTGACGGTGCATTTAGAGAACACAAATGCATCGCACTGTATAAACTACCGTGAGCACCTCTACGGAAAGGCATACTTTGTGCATATGATAGAGCCTGATACCGGCGATAAGCTTTTAAATATGCTTGATGAAATTGATTGGATGTGAAACTGCTGTTGTGTTTTTCTGTAATCATTCTCAGAATTACCGAGTGCTTCAATAACCTTTATTCTTAATGTCGGGTTTCTTTACTATGTAAATTATGAAAGAGAATTTTCACATTGTTTTGTGAAAATTCTCTTTCATTGTCTTTCTAAGAGGAAAGGTGAAATAAGCGTAAGTATGCGTATTATTCAGCAGCTTTTATATATTCACCGTCGGTGACAAGCGTCTGTGTACCGTCACTGTCTTCTACAATTGCATACCCATTATAGGTTCCTGCTTCATCCGGGACAATAACAAACTGGCTGCTGCCGCTTGTCATTGCAATGTTTCTTGTTTTTGTTGTATCGGTGAACATAATGCCCTTTTCAACAACGTCATTACCAAAGCCGATAAATTCAGCCATAAGTGCATTGTTGAAGAAATCAAGGACTATTTTTCTTCCATTGCCCGAGAAGTTAAACGGCGCATCTGCCCATTCAGCAGTTACAGTTGTGTCCTTATACGCAAGGAAGCTGTAGCTGTCATCTGTGCTGACTATAACGCCATCTTTTTTCCAGCCCTTAAAATACTTTCCTTCCTGATAATAAGGGGAAGCGTTGCAACTGAGCGTTACCGGATCGCCGTAATTATACGGAGTACCGTTTACCGTAACACTTATGCACTCGCCGTAGTTCGGAACATAAGAGTTGTAGCCGCTTACCATTACCGTCTCTCCCGGCGCTACCGTATTTCCGTCAAGGTCAACCCATGCAGTTGCAGGCTTGTAACCAACCCTTTCCGGAAGCGCCGGAGCTGTGTCGTCCGCTAAAAGAACAGCTTCACGCTGACCGTTTGCGTTGAAGAACTCAGCTTTATTGGTTGTATCTCTATATACAGCCACAAGGTAGTTATTTCCTTCTGCCGGTGTATATTCAAAGCTCGGTTCAAAGGAAAGGATTTTCTTCTCATCCGTCAAGCCCTGCGCCCAATAGATGAAGTTTTCCGTGTCCGTTGTGCTGATGGTTACTGTATCTGTTGTCACAGCTTTCTGCTCTATTATGGCTTTTGCTGTGTCCGTAGATTTATAGCCGTATACGTTTTTCACAGCAGCGGTATGATCTTTCTCCTTTGCCGTGAATGCCGAAGCAAGCTCTGCATCATCGGCTATGCGTGCGAAGCTGATGCCTGAAAGAGTACCAAAAACCTCGTTGTCGGTATAAGCACTTGAGGAGCTTTTTATCCAGCCTGCCGGTTTCGTGACCGTTGCAATCAGATAATAATAACCGCCGGTGATATACAACCTCTCCGCCGTTTTCTTAAAATCATTTTCTGTTGCTGTAGCAGCTTTACAGCCATTTTCCGAGGACAAATGAATGACATCAGCCGTAGCGCTTTCGTTTCCGCTTCCGAGCTTTGCCGCACTGTCTATTATCTTCTGAACCTCTTCGATAGAATTAATCTTCCAGCTGTTTTTGCTTACAGCCGCAGAGCTTACAAGATACAAATCCGTTATTCCGTAGTGATTCTGCTTTCCGTCCTGTGTGTTTGTAACGGTCGGAATGTACAAACCTTCCGTTGCGGGAGACAAATCTGAGGTAGATTTGAAATCGCCGAGATAAAGCTGGAATACTACCGCGTTTGCGTTAGCTTCTGCCGTTTCGGAATCGCTTTGAGCTGCAAACATAATGAATCCGGATTTGTTGAGCTGAACATTTTCGTTCGCGGCGCTTCCAAGAACCTTCATTACTTTCCATACATTTCCGTTGACAACATTTCCGTAACCATGACTTACCAGTCCGCTGCTTGAAGTATACATATTCCAGTTCGCGGTCTTTCCGTATGCCTCGTGCGTGATTTTGTATTCATACGACTCCGTCGCATCGGCAGCAAACACAACACTTGCCGGGAGCATCGCTGCGATCATTGAAAGTGCCAGAATAATAGCAAATAATTTTTTCATCTTGATTTACACTCACTTTCATTTAATTCTGTTGTACGCGTTTTCATAAACCTCAAGAACACGGTCTACGCCCATTTCATTGACATCCTCAACAAAAGCGTCAAATCCCGTGAGCGGCTCCTGACCAAGCACGAACTTTGCCACCATCTCATTTACAAACACTTCGATTGCTGCACCGTCCTGCGTTTTTATCTTCTGCTCTTCCACAGTGAGACCGAGATAGCTCTTCGGGTTGGGATACTCTACGGTATGCTCAAGCACGAGGTCACGGGTTGAAGAAAGAAGCTCAGATTCAAACGCATCAACCGCCTCGGGGTCAAAACGGGCAACCGTTCCCGGGGTAGAGAAGCCGTAAAGAGTATTCGGCTGTGCGCCGGTTTCGTCGGTAATGTATACGCGCTTTCCGTCTACGACGTTATAGGTCTCGCCCTCCTTGCCCCACGAGAGAAGCTCCTCCGCCTCGGCGCTGTAGAACCAGTCAAGGAACTTTGCCGCCTTTGCTATTCTCTCTTCATCCTTCGTGTTGCAGATAACATAGCCGTACGGGTCAATGTTATACTTTGAAAGCATTGATGCGCCCTCCTCCGCATCTGCAACGGGAGGTGCCATTGCGGTAAGCGTGAACTCAGGATTCTGAACACGCGCAAGCGGAGTGAAGAAGTCAATTCTTGTCTGATAATCAGGGAAGATGAAGCCCTTGTCCGTCGTTATAAGCTCCTGCCATGTTGTGGTGTTAATTGTAAAGAAATCGGCAGGGATGAGCTTTTCGTCAACCATTCTCTTGAAATAGGTTATCATATCAAGCATGGTATCCTCTGTTGCACCGTAATTCCATTCATCGTTGTTATAATCGTAATACTCATAAACTTCAAAGTATTCTTTCCACGACGAACCGATCATACACATAAACGCCATTCCGCTGCGCATACAGAACGGGTATGACTCCGGATAAAGCTCCTTGAGCTTTTTGCAGGCAGAATATAATTCATCCATCGTTGTCGGAACCGCAATATTGTGTTTATCGAAAATATCCTTGCGGTAAAGCCACGCACGAACGCCCTGCATACGCTCGCGGCCATGTGTCGGAGAATAGTAAATCTTTCCATCGTAAGCACGGCGCGGCTTTAAAAGACCTTCGCGCTCATCCTCGGGCAGAGATGAAATGTATGCGTTATACTCGGGCATATGCTCGCCAAGCTCATCGAGAGCAATAAGCGCCCCCTGCTCCGCATAGGTATCTGTCAGGGGCTTACTTCCGAAGGCTATAAGGTCGGGAAGCGTATTTGCATCTGCAAAAATAAGCGGCAGCTTTGTTGAATAATCGGTTTGCGGAATTGCCTGAACCTCTAAGTTCACGCCTGTTCCCTCACGAATGTACTGCCACGCCTTGCTGTCTGTATCATTCGGCCAGCTGGGATGTGATTGGGTGACAACCTTGATGACGTCGTCTGCACTGAGCGCGTTATCCTGTACAGTCGGCTTACACGCGCAAAGTGCAAAAAGTATCACTGTTGCCAGAGTAAGTGCGATGAATTTTTTCATTTTGAAGTTACCTCCTGTTTTCTTCTCCGTGTCTTCCTGAGCGGAGTGACACAGCATTATTTAATTTACTTTTTCGTATAATCCAATATGCGCTTGATGAGAACTGCCACCTCCGCTCTTGTCGTGTAATCTGTCGGTGCAATACGTCCGCTCTTACCATTTACAATTCCTGCACCGATGAGCGCAGAGACGGCTTCCTTCGCGTACTCGGCAACTGTGGCGAAGTCGGGGTATTGTGATAACACCTCATCCACCGCCGTTCGGCGGTCCTCCTTGTCTCGCTGTGGCTCGGTCACGTCGCGGTTCTGATAGTCCACCGGACTATCATTCATTGCCGCGCCGACACTCCGCTCACGCTCCGCTACCTCAAGGGGAAGGCTATTGAGCGCTCTGTAGACGATTACCATCATATCCTGTCGGGTTATTGAATTGCGCGGGGCGAACTTATTGTCGCCTATACCGTTGACAATTCCTGTATTCCGTGCTATTGCAAGCTCGGCTGCGAAGTAATCATTTGCCGATACATCTGCGAAGTTTTCGGTGTTATCGCTTGTTAAGTCAAAAGCACGAACAAGAAGCAGCGCAAAGTCTGCGCGGGTGATATTATTTGCGGGTGAATAGGTTACTGCAGTTGTGCCCTTTATTATTCCATCGTCCGCAAGAGTGTTTATCGCGTCCGCTGCCCATGCGTGGTTAGCAAGGTCTGTGAAACGGATGTTATCCGTTTCACCCGACGCGTCGGGTGCGGTATTTTCACCGTCGGTTTCATCCGCATCCGTTGCATTATCGGTATCGGGAGTTTCCGGTGCTGCTCCGCCTCCGCCGCCACCGCCGCCTCCACCACCGGCAGAGGTTCCTGTTGACGGTGTTTCGGTCTTGCCGGCTTCATCTGTCTTGTCCGATGATGTGCCGCCTGTTGTCGAGCCGTAAACAGTGACATAGAAGTGAATGGTTTCCTGCAGAGAGCCGTCGGAAACGGTAATTGCAACGTGGTTTTCACCAACCTGAGAGGAATCCGGCTTCCACTTAAGCTGTTGCTTTTCTGCATCGAGCGTCATTCCGCGAGGAAGCGTTGTTCCGATAAGCTGTATCTCCCTGCCGTTGTACCCGGAGGCATTAAGCGGAATCGTTATTGAGCTTCCGGCTGAGGTGGTTACGTTCTCCACCTGTTCAATCGTCGGAGCTGTGCTTTCGGCGCTTGAAAGGGAAATGCGAAGCTTTTGTCCCTCTTCAACGTGATATGTGTATCCGAGAGAAATGTCTGCACCGTTTTTAAGATCACGGACAAGGGTGACATCTCCGATGTCAAGCAGAATGCTTCCGTTTTCAAGCGCTTTTGCGCTTTCGATTTTATACGCTTCGGGATTGTAGATATTGGCAGCCACGTAGACATATCTTCCTACAAGCTCATCCAAATCTATATTCTGTCCCTCGTCCGGCTTGAATTCGAGCGTATTTTCAAGACTGAGTTCTCGCGTGAACGCACTGAGAACGCCTGTATATGCTGCGGTCTTTTCCGGTTCTTCTTCACCGATAAGTCCCAGCACCTCACCGTCGTTTAAGTATCTGTATATCACCTTGCCGTCATCGTCAAGCGAGAGAACGCCCGCAAAACCGCGGAAACGGAGCTTTCCGTCGATTGTGTAATCAACTGTGTTATTTGTTGAATATACAATGTAATCCACTCTGTCGTTTTCGAGAGTTATTTTTACCGCACTGTATGCATCATTCACACCCGGCTTTGAATTTTCATCACGCACCATAGAAACCTTTTCTATCGCTTTGATGTACTTATTGCTTGCATCATAAGGCTCGATAACCGTTGTGAACGTCGTATCAAGGTTATGACCTTTGTTTTTGACAAGAATATACTCAACATCGCCTATATCCGCGTTTGAATCCTTCTGCGGCGGAAGCCCGACAGCAAATGCAACCTCTTCCATCGGCTCATCATTGAGCATCGTCATACGAAGACGTATATCACGGTTTACCGTAAGCTTCTTTTTCCAGTCCTTAACCTTATATTCCCACGAAAACGTATTTTCCACATCGTTATAGGTACGGACGTTTTTAAGCCAGGTTGAGCCGCACGGATATGTAAGGTTAGGCCATCCCGTCGGGTCGGGACCGTATTTTACATTCGCGCCGGCATATGTTCCGTAAAGGTTTCCGAGCTCGTCCGTATACATCGGGGTGATGACAGGCTCAGAGTTAAAGCCGGATATCGCTGTTATTTCGTCGGATTGTGAATGGAAGCTGTAGATGTGGTCATCTCCGCCCTTCACGTGGAAGAAATCAACCGTATATGAGTTTTCATCATCAACATCAACCATCATAACCGTACGGCGATAATCATCTATCGTATAATGCACGGTCGAGCCGACATCCATAAGGCGAACCTTTCCCGAATCATCAAAATGATACGGCGTTGTACGCGGCGTGCTGACGTTATTTTGCTTGCTTTCATTGACGGTTACGGTGTTATGAGCAAGCGTTGCTCTGTTCCATTCAAGACGGTTCGGCTGACTTCCGGTTTGTTCCGGATAACCGTTTTCGGGAGCGATGTTCAGACCGAACGCCGACATAAAGAGATTAAAGCCGTCGGAATGTCCGTGACCGTCTGTTGAGCCGAAATACATTGCAACATCTCTTATCGTGTTGTTCTGTGTTCCGGAGGCTGCAGAGTTATACTTTTCTCCTTTGCGCAAAACCGCAAAACCAAAGCCTGCGAGCATATCGCTCGAAAGGTTAAGCTCACCCTCTTCTTCAATCGTTTTCTCGATAAAATCGGTAATTTTTTCCGGGTTTTCATCAAAAATTGAGCCGTTAAGACCGTCAAGCTTATTTCCGTTGAACATATACACTGCCTGCGCCAGCCTCTTGTCCTCAACATATTTCAGTGCGAGCAGGGAATCTGCCTGATCCACAACAAGACCGCTGCCGGCAAAACTACCCGTATCTCCGATCTGTGCGGTATAGTATCCGCCGAGCGTAAGCGCAACGTTTGCAGACAGCATTTTACGAAGCTTCGGGTTTAAGAAGAGATCATTGAGATCCTCGGTCGGGTTAAGCGGATAACCGTAAAGAATATCTGCGATACCAAGAATGTTGGTAATCCACAGGCTGTTATATGACGGTGAATTTTCATTCGGAATACCGTCGCTGTCAACCTCACCGACGAGATAATCCATAAGAGCCGCGCCGGCGATATCCTTAGGCTCACCCGTGTTGTAGGAGCTCATCGACGATGAAACAATAGAGCCGTTCATTATCCAGCTTATCATCTCCGGCGTTTCGGGAGAACGGTTTAAAGCAACCGCTGCCGCCGCAATAGCCTTTTGATGCATAAAGGTGTTACCCCATATGTCGCCCCTCTTTGCGAACTTGTGCATCTGTACAAGCAGATTATCCTCAATGTTTTTTCTCACCGCTCCGGGCGTATTCTTGAGATTGACGGGTATAAGCTCGCCGTTTTCATTTCTTTTCCAGTCCCCGTTTTCATCCTTTTCGTATACAGCGCCGTGCTGAGAAAGATATTCGATAACCTCGGGGTCATTGAAGACAGGAATGAATGCATCGTATGCTACTGCAAAATCATATGTAAGGAAGGTCGACCATATCGGGTCTACTATTGTACCGCGCCACTCATCTCCGCGGTTATCCTTCCACCGGTACCAATCGTAATTCGGAAAAAGGTCTGCAACTCTGTCGAGCAGAATTGCGCCGGCGCGCCCGTACTTTTCATCGCCGGTGCGTAAAAACGCCTCTGCAAAAGCATTGATCGCACGGCGGACAACCTCGTCCATTTCTGATTTTGAACCGTTCTTGTACCAGATACCGTCGTGTGCATATACCGCTATGTATGTATGCTGAACGGGATATGAGGTTGTTTCATTGTATCTGTACTCAGCAAGTCCATCGCCGTCATCATCGTGATAGCTCGGATTATATCCGCGGTCGTTGGGGTCTGATGTGTACGGCTGTAAATATCCGAGCCCGTCATCGACACCCCATCGCGATGCCTGAGCCTCTGTGTCTACTCCGAGATCCTTCATTACATCAGAATATAAGTCGTTGGTAAGATATCCGCCTTTCGCACCGTAGCCGTAAAACTCGTAATACTCTTCGCTTCCGCGCTTTGCGTCTGGAACTTCACAGGCACATTCCGCATCTGCCGAACCGTGATGAATTAATCTGTGATGTGCTGAGAGCGCCCTGTCCATATTCCAGCGGTCTCCGCTTTCGGAGAGACCGAGCTTATAAAAGCTGCCAAAGTCATTCGATGGAAAAATCCTTTTACAATCCGGGCACTGAACCTTCCACGGGCGGTTGATGGCATCCGTAACCCAACCGTAAGCACCGTATTCGACACTTATATCACAACCGCAATAACGGCAGGTGAATTTTGCGGGATCGTACTTATGTCCTACATGGTAATACCTGAAAACTCCTTCCGGAACCATCATATCATACAGCTTATCAAGATGAGGCAGATATACATCGGCACGTTCCTTTGCCGCGCGCACCTCATCCTTCGCCCATGAGTACTTTGCCGCATTGCTTGTTGCGTTCTCGCGCTCTTTGAGCGTGTATATCTGCGGGTTTACATTCGCATCACGGACAACCTCTACGGCAATCGGAGAAACAGATATATCTGCGGCGTTTTTATATGAAGGATCAATAACCGCAAGGATTTTCGCCGTTCCGAGCGCCCTCCCCGCAAGAATGTTATCTTCGAGAATTTCCACACAATCGGTATCCGAGCCTTCCGCAAGCGTCCATATGACGAATTCATCCGGAATTTCAATGATATTGCCGCTGTTCATCTCGGCAACTGCGTAAATTTTCGTTTTGCCGTACACATATAAGCTCTCAAGCTCGGTGACTGCAAAAATTTGCTTTATTCCCGTATCGTCGGATACGCTTACCTCAAGACTTGCCGACTGAGAAATCCCTTTATAAGTAACTGCGGCGTTTACGGTTGCCGTCCCCTCGCCTGTCGCTGTTATAACACCGTTTTTATCCACGTTGACAACACTCTTGTTGCTTGAAGAATAAACGACCGACTCCGGCTTAGTTTCGCTGCAGTCAATTATTTCTCCAAGCTGATTTTTCAGCACAAGTTTTGTTTCTGCAACATCATTCGGCGCAAAAGCATCAATGCTTGCAGTGAGCTCTGCGGTCGCAAATTCATCGGCATCTGTAAAAAGGAACTTTTTAAGATAAAGCGCATTTCCATCCTTGCCGTTTTTGCCGTCCCATGTAACCTTGTAAACCACAAAATATTCCTGCTCTGCCGCAACCTCACACACTCCGAATGTATTGAGGACATGCTCGCCCGCCTTTTCCGATTTGAAATCTACGGCACCGACATAATACTCACTGTCAGGCGAAAGACAAGCGGCAAGCTCCTGCTCTGTCTCATCCGTCACCGGTATTATATAGCTTTCAAGTCGCGACTCATACTTAGTCGCCATTGTGTAAGTCTCCGAGCCGAGAATATATCTGCCGTTCTGAGGGAACTTCACCTTGAATGCAAGATATGCATCGTCCTCGCCGCCCTTCCATTGGATGATGGTATAGTTTGCATCTGCTTTCCCGAGCTTGATTTTCGTTACATCTTCTCTATCATCCTTGGGCTTTGTGAATTCATGGAATATCCAGTTGCGCGTCAGTGTGTACTTGGTAAAGTCCGTAAGATGTGTATAATTGTCGTCGGTATATACACCCAATCTCGGCTCTATCAAAAAGCTGTTGCCTGCCGCAGCCGCCGGCTCGGGAACCGTTATTTCAACATCATCGGTGAAATATTCATTACCACGCGCACTTACTTTTGCCCGCACCTTAGCAGTTCCCGGCTTTTGCGCGATAACCGAAAGCTTGTCATCGGAAAGCTTCAGCACTCCCTCCTCACTTTCTTCGGATATCTCAATCTCAAGAATGTCACCGTCTGCAACTACGGTGCGGTTGAGAAGCTCTATTCCTGCGGAAAATTCTGCAGCATTTCCTATTTCCAAAACATCATCGGCATACAAATGTGCTTTCCATATTTTATAATCGTTGTCTACCGTAACTTCAAGCTCTTTTGTCAATATCACTCCGTTAATGACGACGGTTGTCACAACGGTGCCGGAGCCTTCCGAAAGAGCTACGACTCCGTTTCCGTTATCGTTTATTTCTATAACATCCTCCGAGCCTGACTTAATCTCGTGATATATATAAGCATTGTCAAGCGAGATTTCAATTCCGTCTTCGTTTGTTACCTTTATCACATCAAAGAGAATTTCTTCGTTTTCGGCAAGCGTTCTTGTTTTTGCACGCATTTCAGTCGCAAGCGAGAGCTGCGGGCCGCTTCCGCGAAGTGTTACTGCCTGCAAAAAGTTTGAAGCTCTTCCTGTTTTTCCGCTGACAGCCTCAATTATCATAAGATATTCGGCAAAACCATTCTCAAGCTCTTCTGCATCAAACACCTCTGCCGTAAAAGTGCCGGTAAACGGAACGTTTCCGGTGTAACCCTTGTTGGATGCGATATTTTCATCGCAAAAGTCGGTGTGTGAGATGCGTGTCCCCTCGTTTTTGTATTTATCTGTATTTTGTATTATATGGTCATAATTCATCTCGGCCGAGAACGGAACCATATATATGTCAACAGCACCCGCATTGTCTGCACGGTATCCGGAAACGTCTACGGCATATTTCCCTTCCGACGGAACCTTTACCTTGAATGCGTACCATTCTCCTATACCTAAGTTAAGATTGGTGTCTAATCTGTTCTTGGCGGGGTTGTTTTGTGTGGCAAGATAGCGATTAAGTGAATCCGCGGCAGATGCAGTGCCGGCAAGCAGTCCCCACGGGCGCTCTGCACCGTAATCTCCGTAGACATACTCTTCATACTGCTCTTTAGAAATTGGGTCCGCCCTTTTAGCAACATTTATTTCCATTGAGTCAGCTGTATCCTCATATGCACCCTGATAAAACAGATATTCGGCATCAACGCCGCAATATGCGTCATCAGGAATAACAGAAATTTCTACATCGGCATATTTTGAAATACCCGCAAGAGTGCCGGTGACGCGTACTTTTGCTTTTCCGTCTCCGACAGCCCATATATCCCCATTATCGTCCTTGCGAAGTGCATTATCAGCATTTTCGAGAATTTCAATTTTAACTGTTCCCGCGCTTCCGTCAATTTCCTCTCCGTCTGACAGCCACGTAACCACGGGCGCCTGAAGCTTATGACCCTTCTTCGGGTTTTCTATAGTTGCAGTGACATCGGTAAGCTCCTTCACCTTTGTAAATTTAAGGTTTGAAATTGTACCGAAAACCTCGTTGTCGGTATAAGCGGAGCTTGTCGAGGCGGACCACCCCTCCGGCTTGCTGACTGTCGCAATAAGATAATAATAACCGCCGGTAAGCTGAACTTTTTCTGCTGTTTTCTTAAAATCATTTACGGCAGATTTGCAGTCGTTTTCCGATGATAAATGAACGACTTCGGCCGCAGCGCTTTCATTTCCGCTTCCAAGCTTTGCCGCACTGTCTATTATCTTCTGCACCTCTTCGAGAGAGGTTACCTTCCAACTGTTTTTGCTTACAGCCGCAGAGCTTACAAGATATAAATCTGTTATTCCATAGTGATTTTGTTTTCCATCCTGAGGATTTGTCAGTGTTGGTGTATATGTGCCGGCAGAAGCGGGTGTCTCAGTGGCGTAGTCGCCGATATAAAGCTGGAAAACAATTGCGTTTGCATCAGCTTCTGCCGAATCCGAAGCGCTCTGAGCTGCAAATATAACAAAGTTGGATTTGTTCGCCTGAACGTTTTCTTTACTTGCTCCTCCTAAAACCTGTACCAGCTTCCACGCATTTCCGTCCTTAATGTTTCCAAAACCATAGCCTGCCAGTTTTGTTCCGTTATAAATATTTGTATTCTTGGTCTGACCTATTGCGGCAGCGGTGAATTTGTATTCATACGTTTCTGTTGCTTCATCCGCGGCAAATACTGTCCCTGCCGGGAGCATAGCAACAAACAATGCTATTATTAAAAATACACTTATAAGCTTTTTCATAATATATCACTCCAATATATTTTATTATGTAAGCTTATTTTATACTTTATATCTAAAACATTCAAGCACCTTATTTTGACAAATCGGATAACTTTTTATTGACACTCGCTTGAAATGGTAGTATATTTATTTTGTGAGGTGATTTATATGCTGGTTCCGGAATATAAGGACACATATTCGCTTGATGAAAAACCTGTCAGGCTTTCAACAGAATGCACCAGAAGACGTAACGTTTTGCATATGCACGGCAATATGCAACTTTGTTATGTGAACTCAGGAAGTCTTATGCACTTAATAAATGGCAAAGAGTATCTCCAGACTGCCGGTTCCTGTGCAATAATACCGCCATTTACGGGTCACACTCCGAACCTGCATAAATCCGATGATACTCCGGTCGTCAGCTTTATTTCGTTTTATGATACATTTTTAACTGACAGAGGATATAATTTCTTTCCTTTTCTCCAAAACGGGACCCTGTTTAATGGCTTTTTTATCCCGCATATCTATCAGTTTGATTCTGAAAAAAAGTCTCTTGCAGATGCAGTCACATACTCATTAAGAGCAGAGCTTAGCTCAAACTCCAGCACGGATTTTGACAAAACAGCAGCCTTGATTGCAGAGCTACTCGGTATAATGTGTGAAACCCCTTCTGATTTCAAGCCCACAAAACCTATGCTGAAAAACAAGGAAATGGTTTTTAAAACCATAGAATATTTTAATAATAACTATCAAAATAAAATTGTAATCGATGATATCTGTAATATGTTATCTGTTTCCCGCGGAACTCTCACAAGAAATTTCAAGCTGTTTACCGGATACAGTTGTAACCAGATTCTTACATCGATACGGCTGTACCAAGCTAATATGCTTTATGGCTTTGGATTCTCCAAAAACGAAGCAGCAAGGCGCTGTGGACTGGGAGATGCGACAAACCTATCGCGTACATGCAAAAAACATTGCGGACTCCCGACAGGTAACTATTATAAAGAACGGCATCTTATCACTCTTTTTGGCATGCTCGATAAAATATAGCGTGAAAAGCTTTAATAACCCCCACACCTTCTGTATATGATTGTATAAAAAGTGTTTTTCAATGGAATTCCGGCAAAATAACTCAGAATAAACGAATCGGACCCGAAGACGTACATGGGTACGCCTCAAGGTCCGATTTGTTTATAGTATAAATATCATTTCGCCTTCGGATATTCGTTGCAGAGCAAACGATACGGAGGTTCATCTTCTTCGATTTCCGGGAAGCGGCCGACAGGCGGATTAAAGCGGTTGTCGTTGCTGTCATCATTACACTGGCTAACTTCACCGAGAAGCACGGCTCCGCTTCCTTTCTCAACCTCAAAATCGTGATAAAGATACTGCGGTATGTATATGCTTTCTCCCGGAGTCAGCCGAATCTGTGTGCCTGCTGCAACAGTATACGCCTTTCCGTCCGTATACACCGTTACATCGGTCTCATAATCAATTTCCTCGTTAGGAAGACTGTTATATACTCGGATAAGAACATTTCCCCCGCCGCGGTTGATTATATCCTCTGTTTTATACCAATGGAAATGATTCGGTGCATACTGTCCTTCTTTTAAATAGAGGAGCTTTTCAGCATAAACCTTGGGGTATTTTTCCGCCATTTTCCGATTACCGTTTCTTATCGTTATAAGTGAGAAGCCGAACTTGTCAAAATCCCCCTTACCGTAGTCGGTAATATCCCAGCCGAGCATACATTCGCGAACCTCATCATACTCATGCCCCTTTTCCTTCCACTCCTCGGGAGTAAAATGACAGAAGGGCGGCAGATAACAGCAATGCTTTTCGCACATTGCTTCAAGTTCTCGCAGAGCGGCATTTATTTTTGAACGTTTCATATAAAAAACCTCTTTTCATCTGATTTTAAATCAAATAGATTTTATCATATCAAGCATTACTTGTCAATTAAAAAAGGGGCTGTAGCAAAACAGCCCAGAGCGCATAAAGTGTGAAAGTGATAATTCTTTGCGGATAATATTGAAAAGTGCATAATTTTGAGCATAAAAGTAAATTGAAAATTCGGCAGAAGCCGAATTTAAGGATTAAATTACACTTTATGCTATAAACAAATCAGACCTCTCGACGTACCTATGTACTACTTCGGGTCTGGTTTGTTCATTCTGTACTATTTTCCTAAAGCCCAAAAGGGATTGCAGCAAAATGCATTTTGCTGCAATCCCCACTTTGATATTCAGTTTACTTTACAAGCTTTTTTGCTGTTGCAACAACGTTTTCAACAGTAAATCCAAATTTCGGGAAGAGCTTTGAATAAGGAGCCGAAGCGCCGAAGCCTTCCATGCAAATCTTTGCACCGTCAAGACCTACATAGCGGTCAAGACCGAAGCCACAGCCTGCCTCAACAAAAACTCTTGCACGGATGCTCTTCGGAAGAACGCTCTCGCGATATTCCTCACTCTGCATCTCAAAGAGCGCAACAGACGGCATAGAAACAACGCGCGCAGCAATTCCCGCTGCTTTAAGCTCGTCATATGCCTTGTAGCAAAGCTCAAGCTCTGAACCGGAGCCGATAAGAATAACCTCTGCATTGTCACTGTCACGGAGGACATAACCGCCCTTGAGTGCAGCCTTACCTGTCTCTTCATAGTACGGGAGGTTCTGACGTGTAAGCGCGATACCTACCGGATGCTTGCCGTTTGTAACTGCATAGTACCATGCTGCAGCTGTTTCATGGCCGTCAGCCGGACGGAAATCAACAAAGCCCGGAATAGAGCGCATTGCAGCAAGCTGCTCAATCGGCTGATGAGTCGGGCCGTCCTCGCCGACACCGATGGAGTCATGTGAGAATACGTATGTTACCGGAAGTTCCATAAGAGCTGAAAGACGCATAGCCGGCTTTAAGTAATCCGAGAACACAAAGAAAGTTGCAACAAACGGATGAATTCCGCCGTATGCTGCCATTGCGTTTGCAATAGCGCCCATTGCATGCTCACGAACGCCAAAGTGGATGTTGCGGCCTGCATAATCATTCTTGCTGTAATCTCCGCCTTCCTTGATGTTTGTCTTGTTAGAAGGTGCAAGGTCAGCAGAGCCACCAAAGAGGCTCGGCATAATCTTTGCAAGGCGGTTGATCATCTCACCGGAGAGATTACGTGTAGCGTTTGCCTTGTTTTCAAATCCCCAGAATTCATCGGAATCAAGAGCTTCCATATCGAGCTTACCGGACACAAGAGCTTCCCACTCTTTTGCAAGCTCCGGATACTTCTTTGCGTAATCGGAGAAGAGCTTGTTCCATTCGTCCTCGTTCTTGTTAAGTTCGGAAACAATTTCCTTCATATGAGCGTAAACTTCGTCTGCCACGAAGAACTCTTCTGCCGGCATCTCAAGGTTTTCTTTAAGCTTTGCAAGCTTTTCTGCGCCGAGAGCCTCACCGTGAACCTGGCTTGTTCCTGCATTCGGAGCGCCGTAACCGATTTCGGTTGTAATCTTAATAAGCGTCGGCTTGTTCTTCTCTGCTTTTGCTTCGTCAATCGCAGCCGCGATAACATCGGTGTCGTTACCGTCTGCAACGGAGAGAGTCTGCCAGCCATATGCTTCAAAGCGTGCACACACATCTTCTGTAAATGCAATATCGGTGCTTCCTTCAATTGTTATGGAGTTTGAATCATAAAGCACTATAAGCTTTCCAAGTCCGAGTGTTCCTGCAAGGGAAGCTGCCTCAGATGCAATACCTTCCATAAGGCAACCGTCGCCGCAAAGAACATATGTATAGTGGTCAACAATATCCATACCGTCGCGGTTGAACATTGATGCAAGACGGCGCTCTGCCATTGCAAAACCGACACCGTTTGCAATACCCTGTCCAAGCGGACCTGTGGTAATCTCAACGCCGTTTACCTCGCGGTACTCCGGATGTCCCGGAGTCTTGCTGCCCTCCTGACGGAAAGCCTTAAGATCATCAAGCGTAAGGCCGTAATCAAACATATGGAGAAGCGAATAAAGCATCGCCGAGCCGTGACCGGAGGAAAGAATAAAGCGGTCGCGGTTCTGCCACTTTGAGTTTTTCGGGCTGTGCTTCATTTTCTCTGCCCAAAGAGTGTATGCCATCGGCATAGCACCGAGAGCAATACCCGGATGTCCGGATTTTGCCTTATCGATAGCTTCTGCCGCAAGCACGCGCATCGTATCAATTGTCTGCTGTTTTACCGTTTTCATTAATTTCACCTCAAAACAAATTTCGATTATATTCATTTTATCATAATTACGGGGCAGTGTAAAGCATTATTTTATTAAAACTTCACTTGATGTTAATTATATTCTTTCCCCGTTTTTGTAACTAAAGTGCAAAAATAATGCAAATTTGTACATTGACATTTTTTTATTGATAACCTATAATAATATTTACTTGAAAATATTTTACATAACTTGAAAAGAGATGACCTGAAAATGAACAAAAAACACCTTAATGACCATAAAATAAGTTTCAGGCTTTTTGTATACGTGTGGCTCATGTACGCGGTTGTATACATGACAAAAAACTGCTTCTCCGGAGCCATGGCTTCAATCGTAGCCGAAGGGATTATGACCAAATCCCAGACCGGACTTATCACAGCGCTCTTCTACCTTGCATACGCGCCTTTGCAAATCGTCGGCGGACGCCTTGCCGACCGTTGGCGTCCGGATATGCTCATCATAATAGGACTTCTCGGCGCGGCGACCGCGAACCTCATTATCTATATAAATCAGAATTATTATTTAATGCTCGTTGTATGGACGCTTAACGCTTGTCTCCAGTTTGCGCTGTGGCCTGCAATATTTAAAATTGTTTCTTCTCAGCTTGCACACGAGCACAGAATCCGCGGAGTGTATTACATAACCTTCGCTTCAACCTTCGGTCTTTGTCTTACGTTTATTTTATCAGCAGTGATGAGAAGATGGCAGGACAATTTCCTTCTTTCCGCAATACTCCTGTTCATTTTCGCAATAGGCTTTCTTATCATTTATCCTCGTGCCGAGAAAAAAATGGTTCCGGATGACGGTATCCCTGCAAAGCCGATACACGGAGATGTTGAGATTGATGAGACACTTGACACAAGCAGTAAAACCATGTTCAAAAAGTGCGGACTCTATCTGTTCGTTACCGTCACAGTTATCCGCGGCCTTATCGAACTTGGACTTAAGAACATCGCGCCCACGCTGCTTATGGAATCCTATGATAATATCTCACCTGCTATAGGAAATATGCTAAACATAATTATTATTCTTTCAGGTCTTGTTGGTATGTTTACAGCAAAGGCTGTTTACCCGAGACGGATTCCTGATATCATAAAGGGTATGAGCCTTTTCACGTTCCTGATGCTACCTATGCTTTTATTCACCATGCTCGTAGGAAAAATCAATGTTATCTTCATTATCATTTCCCTTTCTCTGACAATAGCAACGGCTGCAGCTTCCGGTCTTTTTGCTCAGTACTATTCGATGAGGTTCGCAAAATACGGAAAGAACGGTGAAGTTGCAGGAATCGTAAATGCAGGTGCCGCACTGGGAATAGTGATTCAGAGCTACGGAATCGCGCTTGTAGCAGATTTGTGGAACTGGACAGTGGTTATGGGACTTCTTGCTGTGCTTTGTGTTATAGCTCTTATTCTTATTGCGATGATTTATCCTAAGTGGAAAAAGTTCATCCGCGAATATGATATATAACGGTATGTGGTCAAAACGCTCTGTTTTGGCCACATCTTTTTTTATATTGTTTGTCGATTTAACATAAAAGAGATATTGACCTAAATGGAAATTTATGGTAACATTATAGTGGTTAGCTGAAGTCAGCCGGAAGGATGTGTAAATATGCAGTATCTGATAACTTTTTCTGAAGGGATCATTTCGTTTGTATCGCCGTGTATGCTACCGCTTTTGCCGTTATATGTATCATATTTTTCAGGGCATGCAAATAAAAAAACAACAGCATTGTTCAATGTTCTGTGTTTTAGTGCAGGCTTTACCTCTGTGTTTTGTTTGCTCGGTTTTTTTGCGGGAGGAATAGGCGAGCTTCTTCATGAGTTTCACGGCACAATTGATTTGATTTGCGGGATTGTGATAATGCTTCTCGGTCTTGATTTTCTCGGAATTATACATCTACCTGTATTCGGAAGCGGTCATTCGTCAAAAGAAATTACCGGAAAGTTTTCGGCTTTTGTACTCGGCGTTATGTTTTCAATAAGCCACGCCCCTTGCCTCAGCGCATGGCTCGGAACCGCGCTTGCCACAGTGTCAGCCTCAGGTGCAGTCGGGACGGGAGTGCTTCTCCTTCTTGTATATTCACTCGGGCTTGCGGTTCCGTTCATTATATCCGCATTTTTGCTCGAGCGCCTTGGCGGATTGTTTGAAGCAATAAATAAACATTACCGAAAAATAAACCTCATCTGCGGCATATTGCTCATCCTGCTCGGTCTACTTATGGCAAGCGGGCTTCTGCATAAGCTTATACATTAATGAAATTTGAGAATAAAACTAAAAATCCAAGTGAATTTGTGCAATAGGTTGAAGAATATCTGATTTTTGTTGTTTGTTTTCCGATTTTTCCGGTTGACTTTAAGTGATTATTGTATTATAATAGTTTAGTCACGAATTGAAGCTTAACATCATACCGGGGTGTGGCGCAGCTGGGGACGTTCCCGAGCGCTGCCGGGGGCAGATACAGCGAGGGATAAGGAGTGGCAGCAACTTGGCGATTGGCAAGTGGGCTACGCTCACGCAGACAGAGCCTTAGTTGCAACAGGAAGCGCAGCGGACAGCTGTTCTGAACAAGTTAATATTTACCGGGGTGTGGCGCAGCTGGTAGCGCGGGTGGTTTGGGACCATCAGGCCGCAGGTTCGAGCCCTGTCACTCCGACCAAATAAAGTAGATGTCCGCAAGGACTTCTGCTTTATTTTTTTGGTCGGAGTGACAGGGCTCGAACCTTGAGAAGGTCGCTTCGTCAAAAAAAGAGTCCTGTGGACTGTTTTTTAGAAGCGATGTGCGAAGACGGGTACTGCGAGCAGTGCGGAGCGGTCGTCAAGCACAGCAGATTGCGAAGCAATATGTGCCCTGTCACTCCGACCAAATAAAGTAGATGTCCACAAGGACTTCTGCTTTATTTTTTTGATATGAAAGGGCTCGAACCTTGAGAAGGTCGCTTCGTTAAAAAAAAGTCCTGTGGACTGTTTTTTAGAAGCGTTGTGCGAAGACGGGTACTGCGAGCAGTGCGGAGCGGTCGTCAAGCACGGCAGATTGCAAAGCAAGCTGCGCCCTGTCACTCCGACCAGTCGAGAGCCTCGACACGCATTATCGCGTACGAGGTTCTTTTTATTTTATATTTTTGTTCTCGCGTCCGAGTTTTACACGTTATGAACACCCCCACCAACCAAAAACGCACTTTTGTCTACAGACAAAGGTGCGTTTTTTAATTCACTTTATCCCAAGCAGGCACATTGCCGCGATTATTGCCGCAATGCAAAACCAGCCAACTTTGCCGATTCTCTCTTTGAAGAAAATCATCCCTATTGCCACTCCGGCAAGGATAGATGCTCCTTTTTCAATCGGATACTGGAGTGCGGCAGAAAGGAATTTCGGCAAAATTGCCGTCGGTGCAAGCTGCATCGCAAGGGAACCTGCAACACACGCCGCAGGGAAAATAAGCGGTTTCGGGCTTATTTTCTTTTTTATTCCTTTCGTTATAAGGAAGAAGGAAAAACAGATAATTGCAGCAAAAACATACGCCGCGGCAAACATGGAATTGGATGAAGTTTCCGGTGCGAGAGTTGTGTTTACGCGGATAAAAAAGCTTATCATACTGTTTGAGAAAAACATCAGGATTACGCACACCGTCCAGCGCATGTTCACCTTTGCATCCTGCGCACCGCGACTCCGTACAGTTGTAAGAAGCGCACACGAAACGATTACCACCGTAAGCCCGATAATCTGCGGTACCGTAACATCCTCGCCAAGGAATATCCTGCTGTAAAGAATAGGCATAAACGAGCTTAAATTGAGGAGAATGGCAGAAATGGTATATGGTCCTGTGGACAGCGCTACAAGATAGAAAAACGACGCAAACGCATATGCAATTCCAAGACAGAGCGCATAGAGAATGCTCATCTTATTCGGGAAAGCCACACCGCCGTCGACAATAACCGCCGCAACCGTGAAAACACACGCGATAAAGATTGCCGCAAACGTACACATAAGCGGCGGTGAGGAAATGGGGTCTACCGTTCTTTCCGCGCCTTTTTTATACGAAATATTCAAAAGCTGTGATGCCGTCACAGATACCAGAAGCAAAAATGCAATGTACATTATGTAATTCTCCTTTTTTCAGCTGTTTATTAGTATACCACCCCGTCCTGCATATGTCAAACCTCATCGAAAAAGATTCTGTATACACAAAACCGCCGCGGTGGATTTCCACCGCGACGGCATTACTTTACAAGTTATATCTTACTTGTGGTCAACAGAGTACATGTGCTTGATAAGCTCAAGAACCTTGTTGGAGTAACCGATTTCGTTGTCGTACCAGGAAACAACCTTTACGAATGTATCGGTGAGAGCAATACCTGCATCCTTATCGAAGATGGATGTGCGTGTATCGCCGAGGAAGTCAGAAGAAACAACTGCTTCTTCAGTGTAACCGAGGATGCCCTTAAGCTCGCCCTCGGAAGCTGCCTTCATAGCTGCGCAGATCTCGTCGTACTTTGCCGGCTTTGCAAGGTTAACTGTAAGGTCAACAACAGAAACGTCGAGAGTCGG